>CALMJY010000314.1 GCA_937864815.1 uncultured Bacteroidota bacterium | reverse complement strand
ATATAGCTATGAAAGAAACCTTCTTAACATCGATTTTCTTTTTCATTTTTTCTTGTCTGGCCTTCTCCCAGCAAACTACCTGGCCTGGCCCCTCAGTAGATCTTTCTCACGGGAAACTGAAAGTTTCTGAAAATAAAAGATTCCTTGTCCATGAGGATGGTACTCTGTTCTTCTACCTTGGCGACACCGGATGGGAATTATTACACAGGCTCAGCAAAGCAGATGCAGAGAAATACCTTGAAAACCGGAGATCAAAGGGATATACTGTTATACAGGCTGTTGCACTTGCAGAACTTGACGGGCTGAATACACCCAATGCCGAGGGCAATAAACCGCTAATTAATAATGATCCTCAGAAGCTTAATGAAGCTTACTGGCAACATGTTGACTGGGTAATTAAAAAAGCTGCTGAAAAAGGTATCTATATTGGCCTTCTTCCAACATGGGGAGATAAGTGGAATAAAAAATGGGGTGCAGGGCCTCAGATTTTCAATCCTGAGAATGCAAAAGCTTATGGGAAAACACTGGGTACCAGATACAGGGATTATCCTAATATTATCTGGATAATGGGAGGTGATCGCCCCGTTGAGCTTGAAATACAGAGACAAACTGTATGTGCTATGGCTGAAGGTATCAGGGAGGGTGATGGTGGATCCCACCTAATGACTTATCATCCAACAGGAGGTCAGGGTTCTTCACAAATTTTTCACAATGAAACATGGCTCGATTTCAATATGCGTCAGAATGGTCACAGCCAGAGTTTTACTGAACGATATTACATGACTTACGAAGATTACAAACTGGAACCTGTTAAACCTGTTATAGACGGTGAACCAATTTATGAGGATCATCCTGTTAACTTCAATCCCGATCAGAATGGTCATTCAACAGCAACTGATGTACGCAGACCTCTCTATTGGGATCTCTTTAGCGGAGCATTCGGACATACATACGGTCATCACTCGGTATGGCAGATGTGGTCACCTGAAAAAAATCCCGTAAATCGTCCGCTTATGCCCTGGTATGAGGCAATCGATCAGCCCGGTGCCGGACAGATGATCTATGGAAGACTTTTGATGGAATCGAGACCATTCCTGACCAGAATTCCCGATAATTCAATTATTGTTCCCGATAAAATAACATCCTCAGTACCCGGAGCAGGAGCATACAGGTACGTTGCAACACGCGACCAGGAAGGTACATATGCAATGGTATATGTACCGGTAGGCCGAAAATTCTCAGTCAGGATGGATGTGATGAAAGGAAAAGAAGTTGTGGCATGGTGGTATAATCCCCGGAACGGAGAAGCCAGGCAGTTAGCAAAATATCCGAACACAGGGACACAGACTTTCATCTCTCCCGATCCGGGCGAAAACACTGACTGGATACTGGTACTCGATGATGCTTCAAAAAAATATCCGGCCCCCGGAACAAAAAAATAAGTGCATGAATATCGGGTTGTCTTCATATACTTATACATGGGCTGTTGGAGTTCCCGGTTCATTGCCGGCATCACCACTGACCGCTGAAGGGATTATTGACAAAGCAGCAGATGCCGGCATCGGGATAGTCCAGATTGCTGATAATCTGCCTCTCGAGAGATGGCCTGAGGAACAGTTGAAAAGATTATGTGAGTATTCCTCCGATAGAAAAGTTTCTATTGAGATAGGTGGAAGGGGAATGATGCCACTCCATCTGCTTGAGTGCCTGAAAACTGCAGAAAAAGTTAATTCCCCCATACTGAGAATGGTAATTGACGGTCAGGATTTTGAACCTGATGTTGCTGATATATCGGCTATTATCAAAGATCTGCTTCCTGAATTCAAGTCAAGGAATATTAAGCTTGCAATTGAGAATCATGACAGGTTCAGGGCGAGTGAATTTGAGAGGATAATTCAGAATGTCGGTAGTGACCTTGTGGGAATTTGTCTCGATTCGGTAAACTCCATGGGCGCAGGTGAAGGATTCGAGGAGGTAGCAAAGATATTGCTCCCGTATACGATAAATTTTCATGTAAAGGATTTTACAATCCGCAGGGTATCTCATAAAATGGGAATAATCATCGAGGGAGTTCCCGCAGGAAAGGGAAAACTTAATATTGGAGAGATCGCTGCTAAGCTTAATGAGAGAGGACAGTGCAGGAGCGCCATACTGGAATTATGGACACCTCCTGAAAATGATATCGAAGCTACAGTTTTAAAGGAAGAGCTGTGGGCAAATGAAAGTATTGAATACCTTAAAAATATTATAAAATGATCTGCGATTATCCGCGTGATCTGCGGGAAATAAAAAGAATTTTTCCCGCAGATTTCGCAGATTGACACTGATTTAATAAATTGATAAGATGGGAAAATTGAAATTTGCAGTTCTTGGCTGCGGATTCTGGTCGAAATTCCAGATTGGCGCCTGGAGCGAACTGGAAGGAGTTGAACTGGTTGCAGTATATAACCGTACTCTTTCAAAAGCTCAGAAAATTGCTGATTACTTTAAAGTTCCGCATATCTATGATGATGCGGAAAAGCTTTTCAAAAATGAGCAGGCAGATTTTGTTGATATAATAACTGATGTTGATACTCATGCCCATTTTGTGAAGATGGCAGTGAAACACGGAGTAAAACACATTATCTGTCAGAAACCAATGGCACCTGATTTTGAAACAGCAAAGGAGATGGTGAATGTCTGCGACAAGGCAGGTGCTAAACTCTATATTCATGAAAACTACCGCTGGCAGGCTCCGGTAAGGAGATTTAAACAGATCATTGATTCGGGTGCAATCGGAAAACCGTTCAAGGCAAGAGTCTCTTTCCTCTCGGGATATCCGGTATTTGACAATCAGCCATTTCTTAAGGAACTTTATCATTTTATTCTTACAGATATGGGATCTCATGTCCTTGATACTGCAAGATATCTTTTCGGGGAATGTGAAGAACTCTGGTGTGAGACAAGGGCAATAAATAGAGGAATAAAGGGTGAGGATCTTGCAGTGGTAATGATGAATATGAAAAACGGAATACCTGTATATACTGAAATGTCTTATGCGTCAATAGTAGAACATGATTCATTTTCAACGCTTCACATACTTGCAGAAGGTGAAAAAGGATCAGTATTTCTGGGTCCAAAGTTCGAAATAAGAACAACCACCCGAGGAGGTACTACCTCAGAAACAGTAACATTCCCGTCATATCCCTGGGCTGATCCCGACTATATTGTCAATCATGAAAGCGGAATACATGTCAACAGGAACATTCTTGAAGCCATACAGGGGAAAAGAGAAGCTGAGAATACAGGAAATGATAACCTTGAGACAGTAAGGCTTATATGGGCATGTTACAGTTCAGCGGAAACAGGCAAAAAAATTAAAGTAGAAGAATATAAATAATATTTTACGAATAAACATGGAAAAAGTTACACTGGTTGGAGCAGGAGGAAAAATGGGTTTCCGCCTGACACAAAATCTCAAGAACTCAGATTACGAGATGACTTATCTGGAAATCAGTCCTCAGGGTATGCAGAAACTGGGAGAAAAAGGTATTACTGTTACCCGAGCAGGTGATTGCCTGCCTCATGCCGACATAGTTATCCTTGCTGTGCCTGATGTGGCACTTTCAATGGTTTCAGGGGAGATGATACCGATGATGAAAAGCGGAGCCCTTGTTGTGACGCTTGATCCTGCTGCAGCACTTGCGGGAAAGCTTTTCGCCCGGGATGATGTGGCATATTTTATTACTCATCCGGCTCATCCTTCAATATTCAACTGGGAACCTGTGGAGGAAAAGATGAAGGACCATTTCGGAGGCATTGCTGCAAGACAGGCAATTGTTTGTGCCATTATGAGAGGTAATGATGCGGACTATGTCAGGGGTGAAAAGCTGGCAAAGGTATTTTACGGACCTGTTCACAGATCACACAGAATAACTGTTGAGCAGATGGGTTTACTTGAACCTGCACTGGTGGAAACACTTGCCTCAACATGCGTTTATGTTATCCGCCAGGGTCTTGATGAAGTGATAAAAAGAGGAGTCCCTGCTGAGGCTGCAAGGGATTTCTTACTCGGTCACCTCAGGATACAAATGGCGGTATTATTCAACGAACTTCCAGGAGCTGTATTTTCTGATGCTGCCAATAAAGCACTTCAGAGAGGGTTGAAGGAATTTATCAGGGATGACTGGAAGAAAGTATTTGAACCCGAAAACGTAATGGACCAAATCAAATCAATAACATGAGGAAACTAATTATTGTAATCACTGCTCTGTTAATCATTTCTGCCGGCAGTTTAAAATCGCAGAATACGAACTGGAGCCATTTCAGAGGCAGTAACCTTGATGGTATTTCCAGAGAAGAGCTGATCGTTCCGACAAAATGGGATGATTCAACCAATGTAATCTGGAAGGTTCCTGTTAGCGGTAAAGGATGGTCTTCACCCGTGGTATGGGGAGACCAGGTATGGCTTACAACTGCCACCACCGACGGTAAGCAGATGTTTGGTGTCTGTCTGAATAAAAAAACAGGTAAGGAAATATTTAACCTTAAGCTCTTCGAGTCAGCCAGTACATATTCCAAACATGATTTCAATACATACGCCACTCCTACCCCCTGTATTGAACAGGGTTTTGTATATTTTCATTTCGGAACATCCGGAACTGCATGTGTTAAAACAAAAGACGGCTCTGTGGCATGGAAACGTACTGACCTTAACTGCGAACATGTTCAGGGTCCGGCTTCTTCACCCATAATTTATAAAAACATGGTCATCCTTCACATCGAAGGAACTGATATTCAGTATATTATTGCACTTGACAAAGCTACTGGAAAGACAATATGGAAAACTGACAGGCCAAAAGAACTCTATGACAAGCTTAAGCCTATCGGGAAGAAAGCTTACATAACCCCTATTGTTGTAAATGTAAATGGAAGGGATCTTCTCATATCAAACGGTTCTGCAGTGTGCATAGCTTATGATTTACTTACCGGAAAAGAGGTTTGGAGATTTGTACAGGGTGAAGATTCAACTATTTCTATGCCTGTATCAGATAATGGGATTGTGTACTTCTATACCGGATTCGTAACTCCTGCTGACGGGGACCAATATTCTGAACTTGTAGCAATTGATCCGTCAGGGACAGGTGACATTACTTCAACTCCCTATGTAAAGTGGAGATTCAGGGAACCGGTACTTCAGCTTCTTACCCCGCTGATAAAAGATGGACTCATCTATACAATAAATACTAAAAATCAATTCATCTGTATCGATGCAGCAACAGGTACACAGGTATATACTAGACGAATGACAGCTAAATACAACTCCTCCCCTCTTTATGCCGGCGGAAACATTTATTTTACTTCAGTTGCTGGTGAGACCACTGTGATGAAAGAGGGAAGAAGACTTGATATAGTATCGCGCAATAAGATTGAAGGTGAAGTTTATGCCACACCGGCAATTACAGGAAATAATATAATTATCCGCACTGCTGACAATCTTTATTGTATCGGTCAGAAATGAAATAAGTGAAATAAATTTTTTAACCACAGAGATCTCAGAGAAATACACCGAGGTCACTGAGATTAAAACCTTAGTGAACTCTGTGAAAAACCTCTGTGTCCTCTGTGGTTATAAATTATTTATGAGGCAGAAACATTTCTTCATAGTGAGGCATAGGATCAAAGATACCGCCTCCGGAGGTGTAGAACTCATCATCGAGTTCATAAACACCTTTCTTCACATCCACCCATTTTCCATTCACCTGAGGATGATAGCTCTTCATCGTTTCCCAGTTCCTGTAATTCTGGTGCCCGTTACTCTCAACAAGCCCGAGATCACCGATTCCCGGAAATGATGCAAGTCTTGCAGCAACATTTTTATTCCATTCAACAAGTACCGGACTTACAGTCAGATCGGCACAAAAACAGGGGACTTTCTTATCATATGCAGCCTGTGCAATCTTCATTGTCATGCTAAGTGTCTTTGCTATTGCCTTAAGAGCTATCGCTTTATATCCCATTTCAATACGTTTCAGTGCATCCTCAACAGTATGTGCACTTTCGTCTGCTGCGAGCCTTACAGGTATATCGTGTACATCAATCTCAAGCTCTTCAGGAAAGGGTTCCTCTATTATTGCTATCTGATCAAAGGCCCCTATCTTCCTGGAATGATCAAGAAGCCTGAGCAGGGTTTCCTTCGATTCATATCTGCCGTTTGCATCAAAATAATAGGGAAGCTTCCCATTTTTTGTATAGGATGTATTAACATTACCGATAGCCTGATGGATTGCAGTAAGCCTGGCCATGTCTTTTTCGAGCATCTCTGCCTGTGTGCCAGGCTGGCCTATCTTTATTTTCATAAAGAAATACCCCTGATCAGTAGCAGCTTTTATCTCATTTATTGGAATAGTATATGCCATCAATGGTATTCCGGCTACCTTATTATGCTTATGCGATAGTGCCGGCTTATAAGCTTCAGGTACAAGGTCATCAAATGTTTTAATATTATTCTCCTTTGCATATAAAAGCCATGCAGCGTTATCCGTTGCCACAAGTGCATTCAGTGCAAATGTCTTTCGAAGCGAAGGATTGGCTGTTATCTTTTTGCCGTATTCATAAATCTCCGGATAAAGGATATCGAGCAGTTCAACAGGAGAGGTAAAAGTCTGACCTTTAATAATCTGCATTGCTCTTTCTGTCATAGCGTACATAAGTGCATTGCCTCCGCTTTCGGAATGTGACGCAAAGACACTTGCATCAGACCAGAGTACGCTCTGCGAGCAAAGACCAATTGAATGATTGCCTGATTCACTTTCCATATAAGCAATTGACTGCCAGATCTCACTCATATAACCACCTTTGAAACCAAATGGCCGTATCAATGGCTCCCTTTCAAAATTGGCACTTACCCTGCTTACCTTAATTTTACCGGGTGTCGGATGCGGGGTTGCTATACCGGTAACATTTATGGGATTTACAAGCAAAGCTGCACCTGCTGCCGATACTGTTGAAATAAAATCTCTCCTGTTCTGCATGATATTAACTTAAAGTTTCCAGGGACTCCTGTATTCATATCGGAGCATCTCATTGGCTTTTTCGCTGTTCGTAAATCTCTCTTTATCAGCGTCCCAAAGCAGCCTTTCCTTTGTAACAACAGCAATATTTGCAAGATGTGCAAAAGAGGTTGAACGGTGTCCCTCCTCAAGGTTGCAGTATGGTTGCTTGCGTGATCTGATACAATCGAGGAAATTCCTGATCAGCCCTGATGTGCTGTCAGCGCTGCTGCCATCATCAAGGATCTGGCTCGGATTTTTAAACTCCTCTTCCTCAATCTGTTTTTTCCATGACTGGAACTGCCCTGCTGAAGAAGGGATTACCTTATATCCTCTTTCATTGGCATAAACATTTCCTTTTGTCCCTCTGAGTTCAAGTTCGCCGTACGGGAAAATATCACCGCCTGTAGCTTCATATATACCGAAAGAGATCAGCTTCTTTGAAGCAAATTCAAATGTGACCTGCATAGTATCAGGAATATCAGCATCATGGTCAAGAACATATTTACCTCCGTGGGCAGTAATGGCCACAGGCGCCCTTTCACCCATCAGCCACCTGATTGCATCCATGTAATGAACACCCCAGTTGCCCATCTGGCTTGAATACTGGCTCCACCAGCGGAACATATATGGCGCTATATTGTACTGGTATTTACGATATTCCCTTGGACCCAGCCACATATCCCAGTCAAAATCCTTCGGTGGCTCTTCCGCTTTCAGATTGCCGATGCCATAAGGTGCCATATTGCTTATCCTGGCAGCCCGTCCCACTGAAATTTTGCCAATTTTACCTTCCGCCAGCTCCTTTGCCAGTTTCTGGAATACCACATTGCCTCTTCTGTTAAGACCAACAGCCACAATCCTGCCGCTCTTTTCAGCGGCTTCCACCATCTTTCTTCCCTCAAAAAGGGTATTGGTAAGAGGTTTCTCCACATAAACATCCTTTCCGGCTTTTACTGCAGCTATAACCTGAAGGGCATGCCAGTGATCAGGCGTGGCAATACAGACGGCATCAATGCTTTTGTCCTCAAGAAGTTTACGAAAATCCTTGTATAGAGTTGGTTTAACCGGGAAATTTTCTCCCATTTTTGGAATCTGACCGGGCATTACCGAAAGATATCTCTGGTCAACCCTGCTCCTGTCGCGATTAAGATATGGCTCATAGATATCGCAAAGAGCAGCAACTTCCTGGTCGGGCTGGTCCATAAAAAGTTTAAGAAGCTGTGATCCCCTGTTGCCAACTCCGATGAAACCCATCCTGATCTTGTCATTGGCCCCAATTATCCGGTTATAACCGGCGGCAGTAAGTGAGGTAACACCTAATGAAACTCCGGCTGTTACAAGTCCGGCCTTACCGATAAATTCACGTCGGGTTGATTTGTTTGAATCATCCATAATTCTAAGGATTAATATATTTTGAATATTGCCTGAACTCACCCCCTTTGATTCCCCCTCTCTGCTTCGCAAAGAGGGGGGAACCCAATGATCCATCTGGACTACGCCCCCTCTTTACGCAGTAGAGAGGGGGATGGGGGTGAGTACATATCTACTTAATAATAGGCGTTAAAACAATATTCCTGTAATTAACAGTACCATGATCGCCCTGGAGATAAATCGGGCCTTTTGAGAATACATCTGATATTATAGCTCCCCCGGTTGGACCATAAGCAGGCTGATTATCAATAATCTTAACTCCGTTAAGGATAACTGTAACATGCCTGTCACAGAGAGTCATTTCCATTGTCTGCCATTCACCGGCTTTCTTTTCTGCATTTACAGTCGGACTTACCCTGCTGTAAAGACCTCCCATGTTATGTGCATCGAGATCTTTACCGTATGAATCAACAACCTGTATCTCATACATTCCTTTGAGATAAACTCCACTGTTGCTTCCCTTAGGTATATTTACCTCCAGCTTAAGATTGAAATCCTCAAATTCCTGTTCTGTTCTCAGATTACCATAATAGATATGAGGTTGTCCCTCAACCTGAACAGGATCATTTACCAGTATACCATCCTTAACAGACCATGCACTTTTGGAATTTTCATCGATAAGTCTCCAGCCTGTAAGATCCTTACCATTGAAGAGAGTAACAGGATCACCATATTTTACTTTTGAAAGATCAGGGGCAGCAGGAGGAGCAGGGAGTTTTGTGCCAACAAATTTTGCTGTATCAACACCAAGTCCGTTATTCCTTGGATTAAGGAATATTCCTTCCATTTTATCTCCTTTTTTCACGATCTCAAGCCAGACTGTATATGCACTTTTTTTTACAATAACATCATTTGCATCCTTTTCCCTTACAACAGTGCGGGTTTCCCGCTGTACCATCAGTACATGATCTTTTGCAAGGAAGACACCCGAAACAGGAAGTACGCTTCCTCCTACCCAAAGAAGTTTGCCATCGAGGTATGAGTCTTGCTGTGTAACTTCAAGCCAGCTAACGCCTCCGCCTTCAACGTCAATTGTCCATTGTCCGATAAATTCTGAGATATCAGTTTTAACAGGTGCTGCTTCAGGAGCACACTGAGTTTTACATGAGGTGATCATAAATGCCACCAGCAACGATGCAGAAAAAAGTGTGATTGTTTTCATAGGTCAGGTAATTATTAAATTATTAAGATAGTTTCTTTGTACAGGTCACTAAGTTAGTAAAAGAAAGTTTTGGTCTTGATAACTTCCAATGGAAATTCTGAAACAAGTAAAATTCCCGATGTATTAATGGTCAGTTGAGGATTTCGCATACTGCTCCTTGTACTTTCTTTAATCATTTGTACATTTGATCTGCAACAAAGTTTTTAAAGAGTGAAGAATTATTGGTTGTCAATGAATCTGCTTTTATTCCTTATTTCAGGATTTATTCATCCGCTTCATTGCCAGGAGAAAAAAAGTCACGAAAACCGTTTACCAGGTTTCTCCGGGAAACATTTAATAGGAATTCAGTTCAATCCTTTGTTTACAAAGAATTATGATACAGAGGGATATATTGGCGGTATAAAATACGGATATAAAATTATTGATCCGGTAACAGTTGCAGCAGAAGTTACAGGTTACTTTTTTGATACCCAGGTTAATGAAAAAGGACAACCTTATGATGATTCACCAGGCATCGGAATTGGAGTTACAGGCAGGTATTCTTCCCCGGCCAGAAAAAGAGTTCAGGGTTTTCTCGAACTCTCTCCGGTTTATCACTTTAGCTACCAGGAGAATCCTGATACTATAATTGGCAAAGGCAGTACTTTCGCAATATCTATGGCTCCGGGAGTATCAATTTACAGCAGGAACAGAAAATTCAGCTTTGATCTCTTCTATAAGGTATCCACCCAGTCTTTTACGAATGAAAGGCATTCGTTACTAGGCTATAAAATAAATTACCATTTTAATTAATTTGTTTCAGGTATGACTAATAATCTGTTCGAAAAGAGTGAAAGATATCTCAATATACTCTGTCGCGAAATAAAAGAAAGGTGTGTTGGCAGCAGTGGCAACATAATGGCAACCAGTTTTCTTGAGAAGGAATTCTCACGTCTTGGCTGGGATACCGGCAAAACAGAATTTGAGGCTATTGACTGGGAGGAAAATGGTGCAATTCTTCGTACGGATGACATTTATTTCGATGTCCTTGTAAGTCCTTATTCTCTTCCCTTTGCCGGAGAAGCCAGCCTGGTAGCAGCAACAACCTTCAATGAGCTGGAAAAACTAAATCCGAAAGATAAATTACTTCTGCTTTCAGGCGATCTGGCCAGGGAGCAGCTGATGCCCAAGAATTTTGTGTTTTATAATCCGGAGGAACATCAGAGGATTATAGCGCTTCTGGAAAAAGGGGAACCTAAGGCAATTATCTGTGCTACAGGTCGAAATGCTGCACTTGCCGGTGGTGTTTATCCCTTTCCGCTTATTGAAGATGGGGATTTCAATATACCATCTGTATATATGACCGAAGAGGAAGGACAGAAATTAATGCAGTATGCCGGTAAGAATATATTTCTCGAATCCAGATCAAGGCGAATCCCCGGAAAGGGATTTAATATAATTGCTACAAGGGGAAAAACAGGTGCCCGCAGGATTGTGGTTACGGCACATATAGATGCAAAGAAAGGCACACCGGGTGCAATTGATAATGCAAGCGGGATTGTTGTTCTGCTTTTACTTGCGGAACTATTAAGCAATTATAATGGAGAAAGACTAATAGAACTTGTTGCACTGAATGGTGAAGACTATTATGCCGTTCCGGGGCAGATGAATTATATTATGTCAAATCATAACCGATTCAATGAAATATTGTTGAATATTAATATAGACGGTGCCGGGTACAGAGATGGTCCTTCTGCAGTTTCACTGTTTGACCTGCCTGAAAGTATGCTTGCTGAAACACACAGGGTGATTGAAAAATATTCCGGTCTTACAGAGGGAATTCAATGGCCGCAGGGTGATCACAGCATCTTCCTGCAATACGGGGTACCTGCAATAGCTGTATCTTCAAAATGGTTTATTGACAATATTAACGGGCAGGATATCACTCATACCCCTAAAGACAATATTGAAATTGTTGATAGTATGAAACTTACAGAGATTTCACAAGCTTTGAATGATCTTATAAGGAGAATCTGAAGAAAAAGCTCCCGGGACGATAAATCTGATTCAATACCTTAAGTATGTTTATTACAGGTATTTGCTTTTCTTACTTGTCAGATGCCAGAAACCGCAGGAATTGCATTTGTATGCATTGATTGTTTTTGCAGTCCTGTTCTCATTTATATAATTGATCATATCTTCTGCCTCCTCCTTCGAATTGTAAATTGTCTTCCTGCAGGGAGGTTCAACCGGATTAATACTTTTACTTTTTAAAGACTTATAAGCCATTGTCTCTGGTTCACTGATCTTAATTAAGGTTCAAAGTTAGCTTATTCCCCCTTTGAAGGGGGCAGGGGGATGTTGATTTGTTTCAAGTTTCAAGTTTCAAGTTTCATGTTCCAGGTTCAAGGTCCTAAAGCCTGTCGCCTGTAGCCTGTAGCCTATCGCCTTTTTACTGTGCCTTCACGATATCGTCCTTATACCTCCTGTTTTCAAGGATCCTTACATAATTCAGTGCCAGCTTATTGTTGTAATCCTCATAGGCTTTCTGTGCCCATCCGAGCGCTGTATTAAGATCACCGTTTATCTCATTGATTATAGCCATATTGTAACATGCCCTGCCTGCTATCTTACCGTTTGAATTGTTTGTTTCCTTTTCCCACAGTTCACCGGCCTCATCCCATTTCCCCAGCTGAGCCCTTCTCGTTGCTATCTTGAAATTATCTGTACCCTTGACATAATAATCACGCGAAACTCTTATCTGGTATGGTAAGATCCTCATTGCATATTCTCTTCCTGCTTTATTACTTACCTGGTTAACGGCATCCTTTCGTCCTATCAGGCCAGCAGCAGCCACCAGCGGATTTACACCCTTTCCTGTGAATACAATTGATTCATCATAGACATATTCATCGAGTATTGATTTTGATGAAGGATGGTAAATTCTCCATCCTGTCTCAACAACTGTCTGCATATCAACCTGGTGTTCAAGACCGGGGATACTGCCTACAGGGGTTTTTATTTCAACTTTCCGGGATGAATAATTGACATGAGTATCCGTATCATACCTCTCCAGAGCGAACAGGGCATCGGTGTTCTTCTCAGCGCAGATCATTTCAACTATTTCCCATGTAAGCGGCGTTGGAAAACTCTGAAAACCGGATGTTTTGAACTTAATATCATCAATCACCGCAACTGATGCAAATCTGACATTACCTGATAATTCATCAGCAAGACCTCTGACACTTTCTGCTGAACCGTCTTTATCAAGGTTCTTGCCTTCAAGAGAAAGTGTCTTGTCAATTGCATCGATAACCTTTGTTTCATCGGTCGGAAGAAACCGGTTTATGATTCCCACATTCTGAACTGATGATGGAATCTGAACAGGTGCAGGTTCAACAACATTAAGATATAATTCATTAGTCTTGCAGGAAACCATTATTAAAACTGACAGCAAAATAAGAATACTTCTTTTCATATTAAAATCACATTATTTGAAAAATCACTAGAACAATGCTTTAAAGGGTTTAGAGGCTTTAGAGGCTTTATCTTCTTTATCTCTACGCCTATACAGCCTCTACAGCATCTATAGCCTCTACAGCCTCTATTGCTTCTACAGCCTCTATAGTATTGCCAGAAAGTCGGCAAGCTTCAGTATATCAGCTTGTTCCTCAAAATCAATTTTATTTGCTTTGAGAAACTTCTGGATGTCATTCTCTTTCTCCGGATAGATATCCAGTATATTTTTCTTTTTGAATTCAATAAGGTCGCCATCACTTTTCAGAATATAAAATTCAAGAGTTCTTCTGAAAACAAGATCCTCTGCTGGAATGAGTGCAAGAAGTTGTTTGCCTGTAGGTATAGATGTGTAGGAGTCGATTGCCGAATTACGGTTTGGTGCACCCATTGCACCTTTCTTTACAATATCAGTCAGCTTGAACCAGTCTTTGACCAGAACTTTTACGGTACCGCTGTGGATAAGCTTCAGATAACTGTTCCGGTATATAAATGTATCCTGTGCAACTGTTACAATGCTCAGATCCTTTTTCCGGGCAATTGCCAGAGTATCTGCATTGCTGATGAATTCCATCTCGCCGAGAAGAAGGTTGAAATTCAGCCTGGAGTTGCTGACAGCCCCTGTTCTCATATTAACAGTACCATCAGTAAACTGGGGATAGAGATACCTTGTACCGGCAGGAAATTTTTCAGCAACCGGAGTGCCTGCCTCCACAGTTATCGCTTTATAATACTGTCCATACATAGAACTGATTATGAAAAGTGCTGAGACTATTAGTGTCGATAGTTTTTTCATTTTGTGTGTATTGATGTCTTTTGGTTGCTGGGTGCTTGTTGCTGGGTGCTTGTTGCTGCCAACTGCCAACTGCCTACTGCCAACTCTGTTCCATGTTTCTTATTTAATTTTCATTTTCATTTTCCTCGTCGCCTGTCGCCTGTCGCCTGTTGCCTTTTTATTCTTTACTTTCTAACCTTATCTTCCTGATTCCTGAAGTAGTATTCCACGACGCTATTCCCAAAGGCCTGGAGAGAGTAACTTCAGGACGTATTGAAACTCTCCGCCCTTTAGTTTCCATGTCAACAACTTTCTCCTCATCTATCCATACTTCTATTCTGCTTCCTGTCACAAGCAGCCTGATTGCATACCACCTGTTTTTTTCGAAGTTATGCATTGTTGTTGTCTCATTTTCTGCCGCATCCTTTCCGTCAATACAACTCAGACCAACTGTTGTTCCTCCCCATCCTCCTGCAATAAACGTGCAAAAATCATTTCCCACAGGAAAAGTCAGCCCGCAGAAGAAATCGTTACCCTCTTTCCTGCGGGCATCAAGTGTAATCTCATAATCTGTGTGAGGAACATCACGGGAATAGGTTATTCCCGTGCAGCCATCCCCCATTCCAAGAATAATTTCCCCTCCTGAGACTGTTACTGGTCCCTGGGGTCCGAAATTTGTAACTTCCCAGCCTTCAAGTGTTTTGCCATTGAAAATCAGAGTACTGTCATTATCAAAAGGAACGCTGATCTCCTGAACACCTGGCCCGGGCGCCCCGGACCTGCATCCCAGAAGTGTCAGAAGGCCAATAAAGACTACCACTCTGCCGGCCATTCGGAAAGAAGCTTAAAGAACATAATATCCTTATAGTATGGCTTCGTTTTCTCTTCAATAGCAAGCATCTGATCAGCAGTCAGGGGCTTGAAATTCTCAGCTATCCTTATATTCTCCTCAAGCTGTGCAATATCGTCCAGACCGACAATTATTGTACTTATAGGAAGTGTCATTACATATTCCATTGCCTCTTTCATGGTAATAATTCCGCCATGGGAAAAGATCCTGTCACGAGCAGGGATCTTCATTCCAACAATGCCCATGTTTTTCGATACTGCGGTCGGAAGAAATTTCTCGATAAAAGGATCATAATGCTTATCTGCAGCATTCAGTGCAACAAGTACGTTATCGAAGGGATACCGCTCAGCCATTGCTTTAAGTACTTCGGGCCCTTCATGACCTGTAAACCCTATAAACCTTATAACCTTCTGATCCTTCATCTTTTCCATTGCCTTGATAACGCCATCAGCAGCAAACCACTTATCGAGTTCTGTTATTTCTGCTTTTTTCACATTATGTACCTGCCAGAGATCAAGATGGTCGGTCTGAAGGTTTTTAAGAGTTTTTTCCATAAGCCTCATTGATCCGTCATATGTACGATCATGTGTCTTGGATGCCAGGAATACCTCATTACGACGGGTTTTCATAACCTGCCCTATATTCCTTTCACTGGTCCCCATAGCATTTTCCTTCGTTAAAGTGGCAGTACTTCGTCCATAGGCTGCTGCAGTATCAATATAGTTGATACCAAGGTCGATAGCCTTGTTAATAATCTGAACCGCAAGGTCTTCCTTCCCGGGAGTCTCAACTGTAGCCTGGCCTCCAAGACTGTATATGCCAACCATATGACCAGTCTTTCCTAAAGGTCTGAGTGGCATCTTGCCCTTTTTAAAAAAAACTTCAGTTTCCTTAACACAATCCAGGAAGGGAAATGTTCCTGCAACTGCCGAAGCAGCGAGCAATTTCTGCAGGAATTCACGTCGTGAATTAAGATTTGACTTTTTCATGTCTTTTTTTTTTATAAAATTAAAAAATAATAGCAAACAGTACCCTGAATGCGGTTATAAGTTTTATGATTACTTTAGGGGTATGAATCAACCATTATTATTATGAAAAAGACAATATCACGCCGTCATTTCCTGCAAAATACCCTTGCTGCAGGAGCTGGCTTTGCAGCCCTTAGGCATTTAACCGCATGTGCTCCCTCTCATAAAGAAGGTATGCAGTTCGGTCTGGTTACCTACCTCTGGGCACAGCACTGGGACCTTCCCACAATAATAACAAACTGTGAACATGCAGGCTACAGGGGAGTAGAGTTGCGTACCCAGCATGCTCACGGTGTTGAAACAGCACTAAGTACAACCCAGCGGGCAGATGTTAAGAAGAGGTTCGCCGACAGTAATGTTACCTGTATCGGATACGGAGCCAACTTTGAATATCATAGCCCTGATCAGGCAAAGCTTCGCGAGAACATTGAACAGACAAAAGAATATATTAAGCTTTGTGCAGACATAGGGGCAAGCGGTATCAAAGTGAAACCAAATGATCTTCCGGCTGATATACCACCCGAAAAGACTATTTCCCAAATAGCTGCTTCATTGAACGAGGTTGGTAAGTTTGCAAAAGATTATGGTCAGCTTGTCAGGGTGGAGGTACACGGGAACAAAACTCAGGAGATACCTGTTATGAAGGCTATCTTTGATCAGGTAACAGAGCCTGATGTGAAGATCTGCTGGAACTGCAATGACCAGGACCTCCTTCCACCCGGACTTGAGGCAAATTTCAATTCGCTTAAAGGCTGGTTCGGCGATACAGTACATGTAAGAGAGCTGAATGAAGGCAACTATCCTTACCAGCAGCTTTTTGAATTATTCAAAGCGATCAGATACAAAGGATGGATTCTTCTCGAAGCCCGGACCGAACCTGCTGATACAGTTGCAGCAATGAAAGAACAGCTGGCTATATTCAATAGAATGATCGGTAAGGCTGAAGGCGGAAGGCGGAAGGGATGCTATTTAAAATAAATGTATTTTTTAGAAAGCCACAGGTGAAAATTGACACAATACTTGTAATCGAAATTTAATACAATGAATAAGAAACTTAACCGAAGGATTTTTATTGAAAAATCAGCCATGGGAGCAGCAGGAGCAGGAATTATTTCTGCATCAGCATGCTGTAACAGTGATAATAAAAGTCTGTCCGGACTTTTTATCC
Source organism: uncultured Bacteroidota bacterium (assembly GCA_937864815.1). Taxonomy (GTDB): domain Bacteria; phylum Bacteroidota; class Bacteroidia; order Bacteroidales; family VadinHA17; genus LD21. The sequence goes on along the minus strand of CALMJY010000314.1, from coordinate 7,726 downwards.
ATCATGTCTTTTTCTGGCTTAAAGAACCTTCAAATCAGGAAGCCAGAACGAAGTTTGAAAAGGCTGCCCGGGAACTTGTTACCATCGAAACAATTATTGATTCACATATTGGTGTTCCGGCTCCCACCAACCGGGATGTCATTGATACAACATACACCTATTCAATCTTAACCACTTATAAAAACAAAGAGGATCAGGATATATACCAGACCCACACTAAACACCTGAAGTTCATTGAGGATTGCCGGGATCTCTGGGAGAAGGTGGTGGTATATGATACGGTTAGTATATAATTTGTTCCGGGTTCCAGGTTCCGGGTTCCGGGTTCCGGGTGCCGGGTGCCGGTGCCGGGTGCCAGGTTCTGGTAATTTTGACCCAGCACCCAGCACCCAGCACCTAGTACCTACTTGAGATAAACTTCGAGTACTGCTATCTCCACAGGAGGTTTCTGAATCGGAAGATTAAGAGAAAGGGTACCCGATTCTTCGCCTGTTCCTGCATTGAATTTAACCTCCGATGCATCGTGAAGGAACTGCACATATTTAACCTTATCATTCATTCCTTTCAGATTCAGTTTTCCCATCGGATAAGCCAACATGTGAATATAAAGCCTCTTCGTAACGGGATTGTATGTCAAAACCGTATTTGCCGGAGCAGTAAACTCAGCAGGAGCTTCGGTGCAACCGTAAATCGACCTGTTATTCAGCTTCATCCACTCTCCTATCGATTTAAGCCTGTCCTGTGCCCTCTGGTCAAATGTCCCCCTGGCAGTAGGACCGACATTCAAAAGAAGATTACCTCCTTTGCTTACCGATTCGATGAGCAGTTCAAGCAGCTGTGCATTGCTCTTCCATGTATGCTCATCACGATAGTAGCCCCATGAGCCTGAAAAGGTCTGACATGTTTCCCAGGGAATCTTTTTACCATTATACTCTGGCCATTTTGAGACTTTTACCTGTTCGGGAGATACAAAATCCCATCCACCCTCAACATCTTTCAGGTCGAGACGATCGTCAACTATAATGCCGGGCTGCAGAGAGCGTGCAAGCTTAAGAAGTCCTTCCGAATCCCAGTCATTTCTTCCTTTGCCATTTTCTCCGGGAAATGAGAAGTCGAACCATATAATGCTTATTTCGCCATAGTTGGTAAGCAGCTCACGAACCTGATTCTTCATGTATTCGCGGTACTTGCTCATATCTTTCCCTTTGTTCAGGGCTGCATACTCCTCACTGGTATTCTGTCTCTGAGGGTGAACCCTGTCAATAGTATAATCGGGATGGTGCCAGTCAATAAGTGAGTAATAGAATCCAACCTTCAATCCCTCTGACCGGAATGCCTCAACATACTCTTTAATAAGATCCTTCCCATAAGGAGTATTTGTTGCCTTATAATCAGTAAACTTGGAATCGAAAAGGCAGAATCCCTCATGGTGCTTGGCAGTAAGAACAACATATTTCATTCCGGCGGCCTTAGCCTGTTTCGCCCATTCCTTCGGATCATAAAGGTCAGGATTAAAATTTTCGAAATACTTCTGATATTGTTCATTGGTCAGTCGTTCATAGTTCTTTACCCATTCATGTCTTGCAGGTAGAGCATAAAGGCCCCAGTGAATAAACATACCGAATCTTGCATCGGTCCACCATTTCATTCTCTGGATCTTCTGAGCTTCAGTTTCTTTTGGCAGCTGTGCCTGAGAGTACTGTGAAATTATTAACAGTAAAAATGTTAATGTAATGATTGAGAGGTTTTTTAGTTTCATATCAGGTGTTTTAAGTTAATCAAACTTAATTAACATATAAATTTATTCATAATTTTTAAAACAGTGTAACTCCGTTAAAACGCAGTGCAACTCCGTGTTAAAAAATAAAACACAGAGTTACACGGAATAAGTACGGAGTTTCACGGAGTATTTATTAAAAGTATCTTTTCTGAAGGATTACCAGAAGTTCGTCAGGTGTAAGTTTTACCGGATTATTCTTGCATTCGGTGTTTTTGATTATAGTTTCAAAATCATTTTCATCAGCACCAGCTGTTTTCAGTCCGGGCAATTTTATCTGTTCGCTGAGACTGTACAGATATTCTGTGAATCCGTCAATAAAATAATCATCATTACCATTCTCCTTTTCAAGAAACAACTTTCCAAGGGTGGAATATTTAGCAAGGGCTTCTTTGTTTTCACTTCTCCGTAAAGCCGTAACATTCGCTTCATTTGCTGAAGGCATAAGCGTACCGCATATTATTCCGTGAGGAATATTATATAGTGCACCTATCGATGAGGCAAATCCATGTACTGCCCCCAGTCCTGCATTTGCAAGACAAATCCCTGAGGTAAGAGCTGCAAATGACATCCCCCCTCTTGCATCTAAATCGCTGCCATCTTTACAAACTCTTGCGAGAGATTTTTTTATTGCATTAAGTCCCTTAAGGGCAAGAGCATCAGTGTAGAGGTTTGATTTTACTGAAAGATATGCCTCGGTTAACTGTGTAAAACAGTCCATACCGCTTGCTGCAGTTATGCCTGCTGGGCAGTTAACGGTAAGTTCAGGATCTACCAGTGCAATCTCAGGCACAAAATTATCATGTCTGAGTGATCGTTTAAAACCATCGATACCTGTTTCGGAAATTACAGCATTTTTTGTTGCCTCGCTACCGGTTCCGGATGTTGTGGGTACTGCAATAAATGGCACTTTTGTCCCTGGATGCTCCATAGTTCCTATAACTTCGAGGTAGTCTTTAACTGAATCAGTCATGTGCAGCATGGCCGATATCGCTTTGCCGGCATCCATAACACTTCCTCCTCCGATTGCAACAACAAGATCAACCCTTTCGCTTCCGGTCTTCCTGACTGCATTATTAATCATTTCAGGCGATGGTTCTCCCGGAATTGATATAATATTCCAGGCAGCTCCTCTTTTTTTAATATCCCTGAAAAGTGTTTCAGCAGCTGATGTTTTCAGAAAAGATCCTTTGCCTGTAACAATTAATATTCTGCTCCCAAACTGTCTGACAAGTCCGGGCAGCCTGGAAATTATACCGTTTCCGAAATGTATTGCCGGTATCCGGGCGAACTGGAATGGTTTTACCATTTGGAAGGATCGTCCGGTTCTATTATTCTGTATTTTATGCCTTTTCGTGGTTCCGACATAAAATCGGCCACAGTATCCCTCCAGACAGCATAGTGGGGAGTCAGCTTATGTTCAGCAGCTGCCTGTTCCGATTCATATGCCTCATACAGCATGAACTGGGAAGGATCGTCAGCCATCTGTACCACATCGAATCTGAGGTTTCCCGGTTCTTTTACTGATTCCCTGTGATTGTCGGTTGTAGCACTTATAAAACGATCGACCAGGTCTTTCTTCACTTTAATATGCACGCAAGTAACTATCATAACTAAATCAATTTTGGACAAAGTTAACAGATTGGCTTTATTTCAGGAATGAAAATTTTAATGACCAGCCAGTTTATTACATAAACCGAGGAGGCAATGGCAAAAATAAGAAAATAGCTCCCTGTTGCCTCAAGGATATAACCAACAAATGAAGCTGAAAGTGCACCTCCTGCAGCTGCAGTAAATCCGGCAAGACCTGTCATTGAACCAACTGCATTTTTCGGATAGATATCCGAGATCATAGTGAACATATTGGCGGCCCAGCCGCAGTGTCCTGCACAACCAACAGCTATCATCACTACGGTAAGCCAGAGGTTGTTAATCTGAGGTACGAACATAATTGGTAAAACAACAACTGCACTTATCAGAATGGCAAATTTGCGTGAATAGTCTACCGACCGGCCTTTACCGATAAGATATGATGATATCCATCCTCCGCCAATACCGCCTAAACTTGCCACTCCGTAAATAATTATAAGAGGAAGCATTGCCTCCTTCAGATTTATACCATGCATTTTATGAAGAAAATCGGGAGTCCAGAATAGAAAGAACCACCATACCCAGTCAGAAATAAACCGGGTGGCACATAATGCATAAGTCTGTCTGTGTCTGAAGAGGTCAGTCCATTTAACATTGGAGGTACTATCTGTCACATTTGAATCCTGGACTATGTATTCCCGTTCAGCCTCTGACAACCTGGGATGATTTGCCGGAGGATAATAGAAAAGTAACCAGCAAAAAATCCAGATCAGGCCAAGTGCTCCCGTAATAATGAATGCCCATTGCCATCCCATAGTAACAGTAATGCCTGTTACAATAACAGGAGCAGCTATAGCTCCTATTGTCGATCCTGAATTAAACCATCCTGTTGCATGGGCCCGTTCTCTCCGGGGAAACCACTCTGCAACCGTTTTTATTGCAGCCGGGAAATTGGCTGATTCTCCAAGTCCCAGAAAAAACCTTGCCAATGCAAAGCTGAATGCCGATCGGGCAGCTGCATGAAGTGCCCCTGCAATACTCCATATAGCAACAGCAACAGCATATCCTATACGTGTTCCAAACTTATCAATTACAACTCCGGTAATTAACAATCCTGCTGCATATGCAACCTGGAATGCAGTTACAATTAATCCGTAATCAAATTCACTCCAGCCCAGATCACTCTCGATATATGGCTTCAGAATACCAATTACCTGTCTGTCGATATAGTTGATAGTAGTTGCAAAGAATAACAGGAAGAGGATCGAGTAGCGTATACTGCCGGCTTTTTCTTTCATAATCGGAACTTAAGTACTTTGTATAAAACTAATGCATATCACGGAATTCCAGCCATGCATCCCTGAAATACTTTATTGTTTCCCAGCTTGTATCGATTGAGGTGTTGCAACTCGATGAAAAGATAAACCTGTTCTTATATGGAAGCATTTTTCTGAAAAGTGCTTCCACATAGCGGAATATTGCATCCCTTGTTTTCAGATCCCTGGTCTCCATGGCACTTATTCCGCCGGTAATTATAAAATTCTCATGGGTCAAACCCATTGCCTCATCAAGCATTACATCACCTAGGGGAGGAGATGCTACGCCCTCAAGTCCATCAACACTATATGAGGATATCAGTCTGAGATTGTCTTTTTGCTGACCACAGGCATGAATAAAAAATTTTGCTCCGTAAGCATGACAAATTTCAGATGCTTTTTTATAAAAGGATGACGAATACTCATTTACATAATCAGGAGGGTGAAACATGGTATCGAGGTTATCCATTGCCATGATTACTTTCACTCCGTCTTCAACAGTTTGCTTTATGCAATCAAGCTGTGCTTTCTCATGAAGATCAATCAGCTGTTTTGCCTTTTCAGGATATTCCATCAGGAAATAAACCGTGTTAACCGGCCCCATTGCAAAGTGCAGCATTTTCAGCGGACTGAAAAATTCTCCGGCTATCACTATCCCCTTCTCACCGACCGTACTGCATATTTTATTATACTTTTCTTTATCAAACCTCCACTTTCTGCAGGCCAGAAAATGTTTAAAAATGTCGAATTCATTTACAAAATCAGAAATCAGGAATTTGTTCTGTACAAGAGTTGATTCATTGAAAAGGTAGATCAGTTTCTCATTAAGACTTCCCTTTGAACTTCTGTATTCTTTTTCAATTACCTTGTCTTTGCCTGAGAAACCGATGTTTTCCACTACATCGAAATCATCAGTTATTACACTGCAAAGTCCTCCGAACCAGTATTTTTCAGGATCAGAATAGACATTCCTGCTGAACACATCAACCCCAAGATGAATATACAGATCAAGGAGAGTTGAGCAATGTTTTATTTCATCAGGAAGCAGGTTGTGGTCCTTCTGGTGTTTAAACCACTGCCAGTAATTGGGAGAATATACGAACCGGGAAGGATCTTTCAGTAACATTACATTCCCTAAAACTCCTTCTGTAGTGAATTCTCTTTCATTCATAAATCAGTATTTTAAAAGGAGTCAATCGTTCTGATCATTCTTTTTTGATGATTTCATAAACAGCACCATCATATTCTTTATCCAGTACTACCCTGAATCCTTTATTCAGAAGATCCCTCCCCGTTGAATTCATCAAAATTTCCCCCAAAGGTGCCTTTCGGACTTCGTATTCTGAATCAGGATCAAGGTACTTTACAGTAACCAGACGATCCTTTTCAACTGACCCCTGTCTGAAAATCCCTACAATTCCGCCTGATCCTGTATCGGTATTTATACGCTGAAATCCATCCCAGCAACCTTCTGCCGGCTCACCATACCCCTGGAGATCCTGCCTGAATGCCATATAATCATGTTTCTCCTGTGCTTTTCGCATCCAGTCAGCCCAGCTCTTCATCCTCGCTCTTTCATCCTTTGTAAGTTTCCTGGGATCGCCAAGAACAATCGGCAGGGATCCGTTAAGTGACATTAATGACAATTCAAACTGAGGATCATCAAAATGCTGATTACCAATGACCATTGCCGTTGCTGGTATAACAGGCGATCTCCACCATGACATATTTCTTACTCTCAGTGATCCGTCAGGTGCTCTCTCATAAAAATTTGATAGCCAGTTGCCTTCGGCATGTTTGCACATATCAAGGTCAATAAGTTGCAGAGCGCCCATGGTTTCAAAAGTACAGTCAATAAAGAGATTTGGCGCCTCCCTGTGCAGATCATCAAACAACTGCCAGGTACGCTGATACATCTCTAGCATTGATTCGTTACGATCCTTATGCAAAGGATGATCTTTTGCATGACATCCCGACCTTGTTTTATCGGTCGTATAAGCCCCTGTTACAACAGCAAAGTCTCCCTTAATATACTCGAGGCCATGCTCCTTTACCAGGTTCAGAATTACACCTTTGATATGGTCATACCAGCCTGTAGTCATGCACATTGAATAGCTTTCCCAATCATACATCTTGTCATAATCTGCATGAAGGCTTATCGGACTTCCGTCGGCCTTGCGTACAAGCCACTCGGGATGCTCCCTGTATACCTTACTTTTCGATTCAGCTGCACCAATACTGATCCATAATCCCGGCTTCATACCCTTGCTTTTGATATAATCGAATACAGGTTTCAATCCATTCGGAAATTTCTCCTTATTGATACCCCAGTCTCCGTAACTATCCTGCCATCCATCATCTATTATAAACTCCTCTATACCGCATTCAGCAGCAGCATCAGCAAGTTCATAAATGAGTTTCTCATTAATATTGTGAAGGAAAGGTTCCCATGTGTTATAGATAAATACCGGTTTTTCAGGTATCTGATTCAGGCGGATCCCCATATGGAGTCGCACATAATCACTTACAACTATGTTAAGTACTTCATATGGATCATTACTGTTCTCATAAATTGCCGTAAAAACCCATGGACTCTCCCATTTTTCATTCTGGCTAAGCCACCTGCGGAACCCGTAATTCTGGTAAGAGTGTGTTAATCCTGATGTAAGCTGCTGAGGTTTCTGAAAGGCAGTTATTCTCTTCATAACTCCCGGTGCTTCATTCCCGAGGACTATACCACGTTTATTCCTGAACTGATGTGCTACAACAACAGGATCGTAAAACTCACCCACAAAGGGACCTAAAGCCTTTTGTCTTGCATATTCATTCATTAACCATGTATATGTCCCGTCATCACCCGCAAACCTTATACTCTCAATATCCGGGGACTCAATCTTTATCTCCTTTTTACCCATGTTTTCAAGTACAATATTCTTCTTTATCAATGGTATGTAAGGATATAGAAGATAATTAACCGTTAGCCTGACAGGCATCTCAGGATGTTCCAGAATATGAGCCAACCGTTCATCGGTCAGCCGGATCT
>CALMJY010000313.1 GCA_937864815.1 uncultured Bacteroidota bacterium | reverse complement strand
TATCGGAGCCGGTAGGAACAGGATGGTTACCGCCGGTGCCTGATCTGAGGGATTATACAGAGGATCATGAGAAGATAAAGCCAATGAGGCAAAAGCTGAAAATTAAATCGGGGAATGTTAAGATGCCGGAGAGTGTTGACCTGAAAGAGTGGTGCTCTCCGGTAGAAAACCAATTAACCCTGGGATCTTGTACTGCACAGGCAGGAATCGGGATAGTGGAATATTTTGAGAGAAGAGCTTATGGCAAACATATTGAAGGATCTAGACTTTTCCTCTACAAAACCACACGAAATCTTATGAAAGAAAAGGGAGATACCGGAGCCTGGCTCAGAAATGTAATGGGTGCACTTGTTTTATGCGGCGTTCCTGATGAGAAATACTGGCCCTATAAGGTTGAGGATTTTGACAAAGAGCCGGGCAGCTTTATCTATTCAATAGCTGATGATTACAGATCCCTAAAATATTTCTGTCACGATCCGGCAGGTAACGAGATCAGCGGAGTTCAGTTACTTGCATCGGTTAAAAAATATTTGGAGGCCGGTATTCCTTCAATGTTTGGATTCTGGGGATTTCCGTCGTTCAATAATTCAAATTTTCCAGGCGGAATACCTTACCCATGCAACGGAGAACAGGCTGAATGGGGACATGCGATTGTGGCTGTTGGTTATGATGACAATAAGAAGATAACCAATACAGGCTGTAATAAAGTAACTAAGGGGGCTTTGCTTATCAGAAATTCCTGGGGAAAAGAGTGGGGAGAAGCAGGCTATGGCTGGATGCCATATCAATATGTGACGAGTAAACTGGCGATGGATTTCTGGTCGGTACTCGATATGGGCTGGATAGACACGGGGCAATTTGGAATATAAATGACTCAGGGCTCACGACTCACGACACACGGCGGAGGATAGTCATTTGTGGTCATTTGTCCGCCATCTGGCGGATGTCAGTAGCCCTGCGTGGTTCATTTATTACTTATGACAATGAATGACTATCAATGACTATGAATGACAGTCGCTTCAATAGCTTGAATATTAAGTCAATAATAAACCATGAAATCAGAATTTCTAACTTTAGACTACAGGGATTTGTTACACGGAATTGTGATGGCGTTTCTGACTGCGTTGCTGACAGGAATAATTGATTTGCTTCAAAAAGGGTCTGTATTTGACTGGCCTTCAATCAAAACTATCCTTATTGCTGGACTGAGTGCAGCTTTGTCGTATTTGCTGAAGTGTTTGTTATCGAATTCGAGAAATCAGCTGCTGACGAAGGAACCAGGATAAGGCGGAAGGCGTTAGGATAATCTGCTGCTGCCTACTGCCTGTTGCCTACTGCCTTCCCCATACTCCAATATCGCCTTCAAACACCTCTCTGCCGCATGTCCGTCCCACAAATCAGGTCTGACAGGAGTACGGGAAAGGTTGCGGGCAATATTATATTCTGAACGAATACGGTCAATATTATTTCCTACAAGCACACTGGCCCCTCCATGATCACGCAGAGTGACAGGACGTTCTGTATTCCAACGGAGTGTAAGACAGGGAGTGCCAAGGATTGTACATTCTTCCTGTAAGCCACCACTGTCAGTTAAAATCATTTTAGCCCCCATATTAAGACGTAACATATCGTGATAACCTACCGGATGAAGAAGTATCAGGCTTTTTTGTTCGACCACTTCCTGCCATAATCCGAACTCTTCCAGTCTTTTCAGAGCACGCGGATGAATTGGCCATACTACAGGAAAGTCATTCGTTACTTCTCGGGTAAGAAAATGAACGAGTGAAGAAAAAACTGTTTTCTCATCAACGTTTGATGGCCGGTGCAGTGTAACCACTATGTACCGATCTTCATGGAGAGATGGATGGAACTGGTATTCAAGCAGTGCATTCCGCCTGTGAACCTCAGAAAGCTGTAGTGCTGATGCTTTATTTCGGTTGGATTCAAGAGTATCGATCATTATGTTCCCAACCATACGGATAGCACTCTCAGGTACTCCTTCTCTTATAAGGTTTTTTGTGGAGATATGATCGGGAGTAAGCAACAGATCAGAAAGCCGGTCTGTAACCAGCCTGTTGATCTCTTCCGGCATGCTCAAATCACCTGATCTTAAGCCTGCCTCGATATGGCAGCATTTTATATTCTCCTTTTTTGCTGTGACAGAACATGCAAGGGTGGCATTTACATCCCCCACTACTACAACCCAATCGGATTTTTCTGCCCTTAGAACTTTCTCGAAGGCTATCATTGTATTACCTACCTGTTCTGCATGTGATCCTGAACCTATACCCAGATTAATGTCAGCCTCAGGTATGTTGAGTTCCTCAAAAAAAGATTTTGACATGCGGTCGTCGTAGTGTTGGCCCGTGTGGACCAGAATATGGTCAATATGTTCCAAGGGGTTGTTCCTTGTTTCGTGTTTCGTGTTTCGTGTTTTCTGTTTTTCGTATGGCGTTTTGCAATCTGCATTTTGAATATTACATTTTGCATTATGATTGTTTATTGCCTTGATGAAAGGGGCGATTTTCATGAAGTTGGGACGGGCACCGACGACGGAGAGGATTTTCATTTTAGGGAGTTTGCTTTGGGGAGTTAATTCTGTTTAATTTAGCTTAAGGTAATCGGTATTCAGTGATCGGAAATCAGTATTGGGACGGATTACCGGTTACCTTTAACACAAGAAAACAATTCTTTGAACCTATCAACACTGCCCGGATATCCTTCAATAAGTTCTGTAATAAACTCCGCGACATTAATTTTATCGGTGAGCATTTTATGGCGACGATCCTGAAAAATAATCTGCAGGTCATTCATATTCAATAATTCCTGAATGACTGAAATCATCTGTTCCGGATTATCCGGCTTTATACCATATCCAAGCTTATACTTTTCTTCCAGGTCTCGTAAGTAACCTATTCTGCCAACAAAATCGTTGAAACGGATAAAGGGGACTCCGAGTACACCTGCTTCTGCTGCCATGGTCTGGCTGTCACCGATGTAAATAGAAGAAAATGCCATTATATGATGAATATCAAGCGGATCAATATTCATCCTGTATTTTTCAAATTCAGGTTCAAGCGACCTTTCTGAAGTAATATATACTGAACCATGTGGTTCAAGCTGCGATATTATCCTTTGAGCCAGATCTTTGTTTATTCCTCTGACACCCTTATCATGATGAGCAGTAAGCTGTGCAAACCTGATAATAAAGAATCTTCCATCGGCATTGAAGTATTTATTCACAACCGCCTTTTCAGGAGTGAAATGATCAGGGTGAAGATAGGCCAGTTCATGATAACCGGGATATTTAAGTGATTTATGTTCCCATCTACCGTTATTGCAGACCTGAGGTGATAGTATATACGAGCACCAGGGATAACTCAGCTTGCTGTACAGAGGAACTGCATCAGCATCATCTTCGTTTACATTTATAGATGGAATTCTAAGTAAAGTACCAACATGACCAATCTCCGTGCTTGTCCCCAGCATCAGATCAGGTCTGTTCCCCAAACAAAACCGGAACAAGCGCCAGTCGCGTTTCAGCATGCCGAGTGCTATTCCGGTCTTACTGTCTTTTCTTCCTTCGGGAAGTATGTTATGGTATTCAAATCCACCTCGCTTAAGGAGATCTTCAAGGATATCCTTTTTCTTTATTAGAACTGATACCTGATGATCTTTAATCTTAAGTGCTGAAATTGTGTTTTTAAAAAGGTGAAAGTGGGCTGGATGGCCGAGGTAGAACAGAATTCTCATTTAGAATGATCTGGTAATATGTGAATTTGATATCCTTTAGTAACAGGTATTCAGTATTCGGTATTCGGTAATCGGTAATCGGTAATCAGTATTTGGTAATAGGAGAGATTAGATCTTTTTGCAAAAAGTAGAAGATTTGTCAATCATTGATTGCAACATTTTACCAATAGATTCACATTTGTTCAACAGGCTTTTCGATATCTCATTATCGATATATTTACACTCAAAACATTCCTCTATCCAATGTTGTGTTTCCAACTGTTCTGAATCAGCATCAGTTAGTTTCGAAATAAAATGGTTTTCATATCTTCTCTTCCCCCAGGCCTCTGCGATCTGGGCACCGATCGATCTTGATGATCTTCTAATCTGGTCAATGAGGGAAAATTTCTCTTCTATTGGGAATTCTTTAGTCAGTATAAATATCTCCTTTGACAATTCCCTGGAATATTTATATACTTCCAAATCTCTGAAACTCTTTACATATGTCATTTCAAAAAACCGATTACTGAATACCGATTACCGATTACTTATTCACTTGCACTAAGCTGATTTAGCAGAAAAGAGAGCGCTGCAAACATCCACGCATTTGACCAGCGCATGAAAACGGTTCTGTTAGTGTAATGTTTATATTTCCTGAAATAGAATCCGCCTGATTGTGACTGGATATTTCCAATCATGAATTCTGCCACCTTTTTTGCTTTTTCAATATCTCCAAAACGGATCAGGGTAAGAATTGTCTGAGCTGCAGCAGTACAATCAATTGGCCAGGCTTCGTTATGATAGAATTTAGGTCTTCCATCGGTTTCAATAAAATTTTTACTATAAAATTCAAAACCTGACCTCATGGAATGATCAAATTCATGATCTTCACAAAGTAAACTATAATCATGGAGACAATCAAGTATATATCCTGTATGATAGTTATCCGTCCAACCTCCCTGTGAAGCAAGTGAATACCCCCATGATCCATCTGTGCGCTGGCATGAAACCACAAACTGAACAGCTCTTTTTGCCTGGGCTCTCAGATTTTCATCTCCTGTAAGTGAATAAGCCTGGGCGAGTATCCTGACCCCCTTCATTGAGGCATTAAATACCTGCTGCTTATCGAAAGGAGAATACGAAAAAATTAATGAATCGCCGGAATAAGTTTTGTTAAGATCCTCCAGAACAAAATGTGCCGAACTTTTTATCAGCTCAGCACACTCTTTATTCCCTGTGATCTTATATGCTGTGAAAAGAGCATTGTTGATTATCCCGGTGGCAACTACCGTCGGTTGATATGCAGGGATTGATGCATATCTCGCTTCCCAATTAAAATCATAGCCCCAGCAAGCACCATGATAACCTGAAGGGACCAAAGCCTTAAGTTCTGTGATTAAGTCCTGAATTTTGTTTGAATAGTATTCTTTTGCATTTGATGAAATAACATCCCCCTCTCCCCCTTCAAAGGGGGAATCTATTGTAGAGTACCCTTCAAAGGGGGATTCAGATGACAAATTTTCATTTAATGGACCCTGAGTCCTGAATCCTGAGCCCTGAGCCAGATAAGAATATCCCTGGATGAAGAGTCCTAAAGTTACAGGATTATAGCCTTTGGGGATAGCCATCAGAGGTCTTAAATTGAAAGGAAAACGTTTGACGAACTGTTGGGCGCCGAAACGGATCAGTTTGTTGGATCTCAGGAGAGGAAGCCTGAAGAGTGGGGATTTCAGTGCGTCATAGGGGTCATATCCCTGATAGTTTTTTTTTACACAATAAGATTCAAGTCTGGATATTGAGTCGATTAGTTGGTTCAAGGCAGTTGGCAGTTGGCAATTGGCAATAATGCTCAGGAGGTATAAATCTTAATTCCGAAATCGAAAATCCGAAATCCGAAATTCTAAATTATGTCAATAGCCCGATTTTCACGTATTGACCGGACAGCCTCCAAAGTAACTAACGAACTATGGTAGATCTCATCGAAGCTGATCGGAAACTTACCACCCGTGTTAAGGGCTTCGATTACCAGGTCAAACTCACTGGAATGGCCTTTATCCTGGCCTCGTTGACGGACCTTTTTGGTTCCTTTTTCATTAATGATCTGAAGCGATTTAAAGTCATCGATCAGGCAGACGGTTCCGTTGCAAAAAACTTCAATTCGCTCTTTCGGGACATTCTTATTGCCATTTGAATAGTACCCTATATTGGCAATGCTCCCGTTTCCAAATTCGAGGTTTAAGGAAACACTGTCCATAAGCAGAGGATTTACAGAAAGGACAGATGAATGAATTTTTTTTACCCTGCTGCCGGCAATAAAACAAGCCAGGTCTATAAAGTGACACACCTCCCCAATTATGCGTCCGCCACCGACTTCAGGATCATGCACCCAGTGATCGGGGGGAACAACTCCGGCATTTACACGGATGTTTATCACTTTCTTCTGATCAGTTGTAAACAGAGAATTCATTTTTTGAGTCAGTGGTGCAAAACGCCTGTTGAAGCCCAGCATAAGAGCCTTGCCTGACTTGAAATATGCATCCTTTACTGACTCCAGCTCTTCAAAATTCATGGCGAGAGGTTTTTCGACAACTACATTCTTCCCCGATTCCAGGGCCTGGCAAACATACTTTGCATGCGTATTGTGACGTGTAAGAATAAAAAGAGACCCAATATTATCATCAGCCAGAAGAGCGTCCGCAGAATCTGAGCAATAATTGAATTTGTATTTATCAGCTATATATCTCGAAATATTTCCCTCTGCCGTTACAATGCCGATAAAATTGCATTTACCTTTCAATC
>CALMJY010000312.1 GCA_937864815.1 uncultured Bacteroidota bacterium | reverse complement strand
GGATTCATTATCCTTGTATAGATATTGCCAAACTCTGCAAGATCGAATAGATCTGCAGCATGTTTTGCATTATTAAACACATAAGATGATGTCTGATACAGAGGTACTGCCCTTGACAAAGTATCCTTATCCGGAGTATGTCCTGCATGAACCTGTAAAGTCTCGAATTGAATTTTTCTTGTTCCCATTTTATTATAGTTTTAATTATTAACTAACCGCATTATCATCAGATAGTTCAATCCGATGATATTTTCTTATAAAGTAAAAAATGTGATTGCAAACCAAATGCTTTACCAGCACATGCACATAGGCATGAGAGGCATTATGAAGTTGTTGTGACTAAGATGAATTGAATTCATTTTTTCCAGTGTTTAAATTTTTATCATCTCCCGTCTCTTTCCGGGATTAGGTTTTGGCACCGTTCCCCGCACTATTGCGGATTGGTTGCCAGGGTTTCCAGGAGCCTAATCTCTCCGCCCTTCTTAATAAAAACCAAACACCCTTTTTAAGGAAGGAATATTTGATTTACGGGGACAAAGATAGGAAGGAATTTTGATTTTGCAACTTTTTTACCCTCAAACCACTGACCGCCAATCTAAGACTGCGGTATGCAAAAGGGATGTGCTAAAAAAGTTTCCCCTCCTTTTGAAGGAGGGGTGGCCGCAACACAATGATAGTAAATGAATTGAAAGCCTCATTGCGGCCGGGGTGGTTGATTTTTTTAAGTTCAACCGATAGTTATCTCTGTTTTCATCTTCTTGTATCTTATGATATTCATCATGCAGATCCTCATCAAGTTCAATGATAAGCTTTTCTGAAGTACACCAAAATTCAGCAAAATAACTGCCAATACTATATTGTTTTCTGTACTTTCTTCCATCCAGCTTCCTGGATTTTAACATATCCCATAATGTAGTTTCAGCCCATGTGGAACTCTTTCATATAGATCTTCTGAAAGATTTAAGATCTTTTCTATTGAATAGGTTGTTAGTAATCAGAGGTACTAAGGGAAAAAGGTAATGAATGAATCAACCACCCCGGCCGGGAAAGATACTTTGTAAACACCAGATAATCAACAGTCCCGGCCACCCCTCCTTCAAAAGGAGGGGAAACTTTATCATCGCTGTACTTCAGTAAAAAAAGCCTTAGATTGACGGCTATGGACTCAGGGGATGAGGTTACAAATATTTCCCTTACTTTTGTCTTATCAACTTATAAAATAATGCAAAACAACCTGGTTATATACAACAGCCTCACCCGGAAGAAGGAACCTTTTAAACCACTTAACGAACCTTTTGTCGGACTTTATGTTTGCGGACCAACTGTTTACAGTGATGCCCATCTTGGACACGCAAGGTCTGCAATAACATTCGACCTTCTGTTCAGGTACCTGATGCATCTCGGGTATAAGGTCAGGTACGTACGCAATATAACTGACGTTGGTCACCTGGAGAATGATGCTGATGAGGGTGAGGACAAGATAGAAAAGAGGGCAAGGCTTGAACACTTAGAACCGATGGAGGTAGTTCAGAAATACATGAACACCTACTACCGGAATATGGACCAGCTCAACACTCTTCATCCCTCAATTGAACCGCGCGCCTCAGGACATATAATCGAACAGCAGGAACTTATAGCAAGACTACTTGAAAAGGATTATGCATATGAGGTAAACGGCTCTGTATATTTTGATGTAGCCAGGTATAATGAAAAATACAATTACGGTAAGTTGTCCGGAAGGATACTCGATGAACTCCAGAGCAATACCAGGGATCTTGACGGACAGGATGAAAAGAAAAACCCTTTTGATTTTGCCCTCTGGAAAAAGGCCTCCCCTGAACACCTTATGAACTGGCCCTCAAAATGGAGTACAGGTTATCCCGGGTGGCATCTTGAATGTTCAGCAATGAGTGTCAAGTATCTGGGTGAGGTATTCGATATTCACGGTGGAGGCATGGATCTGCTCTTCCCTCATCATGAGTGCGAGATTGCACAATCCACTGCAGCCCTTGGAAAAGAGTCTGTACGCTACTGGATACATAATAACATGATCACTATCAATGGTCAGAAGATGGCAAGATCACTGGGCAATTTCATTACACTTGACCAGCTCTTCAGCGGAAATCATCCTGTACTGACACAGGCATACAGCCCTATGACAATCAGGTTCTTTATTCTGCAGGCACACTTCAGGAGTACTCTCGACTTCTCCAATGAAGCCCTGCAGGCTGCAGAGAAAGGGATGCAGAAACTTCTTAAGGCAACAGCAAATATTTCGAGGATCAAACCTTCCTCATCATCAACTGTTGATATAGAAGCGATCAGAAAGAAATGTTATGAAGCTCTGAACGATGATCTCAACAGTCCTGTTGCTCTGTCTCAACTGTTTGAGGGAGTGAGGATAATAAACTCGCTTATCGATGGTACTGAGAAGACGGATGAAGCTGGATTGAAATCTCTTGAAGAACTCTTCAATACTTTTGTTTTTGAGATACTTGGCCTTAAGGATGAATCAGCCGGAACAGGGGATGAAAAACTTACAGAAGATCTGATGAAGATCATCATCGACCTCCGGCAGGAAGCAAAGAATAAAAAAGACTGGGCTGCATCGGATAAGATAAGAAATGATCTGAAGAATGCCGGTGTAAACCTTAAGGATACCAAAGACGGGGCAAGCTGGGAGAAAGAATGACCCCCAAACCCCCCAAGGGGGGCTTAAAGAATATTCTGAAATTATGCCTGTAATATATAAATCTCCGTATATTTCCTCTGAAGTACTGATAGGCATGGTGCCGCTGGGCGGGATGAACCCGATCCGGATTCAGTCGATGACAAATACAGATACTCTTG
>CALMJY010000311.1 GCA_937864815.1 uncultured Bacteroidota bacterium | reverse complement strand
TGAAAAAAATGGGTGTGGTAATGAAGCGGGCCAGGTACTTCATTACATGCAATGAGATTGAAGCCTTCAGGAAAGTCAGGAATCTGAACCCTGAATTTGTTCGTCAGTTGATGCTTACCGGGCAAAAGTCATCGGATGCGGTTCAGTTATCTTTGTTTAAGTCTGCTGATATCCTTTATCCATCCCTGAAATGACTATACTGGGATTTGACAATTCTTTCGACGGATTCCTTACCCTCGTTTTCGAAAGTTACAGGTTAAGGATAGTTCCTGATGTAATTGCACGTGCCGGAGAAAATCAGTCCTGGCTCTTTTCGAATCTCGTTTTTATTCCAACTGAAGAGGAAAAAGCTGACAGGGTGTGGAGAAAGATAATTGAAAAAACATCCAAAGAAAATGCAGATCGCATTTACAGGGTTTTTGTGTCGGAAGTTCCTGAATCAGCAAAGATGATTTATGAGTTTATCAGGCTGATGAATGAAAAGCCCTATAATATTGAAGCTGACTTTTCCCTTCCCCCTGTTCTGGCAATCAGCAAGCTCCATATGAAAGTTGCCCGGGAGGCTGACAGGATAAGGATGTTCACCAGGTTCCAGAAAACTGCTGAGAATAGTTATTTCGCTGCATTTTCACCCCAGTATAATGTTCTGCCTCTAATTATTCCACACTTTTCTGACCGTTTTGCAGATCAGGACTGGATTATTTACGACTTAAAGCGAAACTATGGTTTTTATTCTAACATCGAGGAGACTGTTAGGATCTCATTTGATAAGCTACCGGTTAATCCTGTTACAGGGCAGCTTGAAGAACCATATCACGATCCGGATGAGAGGCAGTTCCAGACACTCTGGAGAAAATATTATGAATCAATAACAATTGAACCCAGAAGAAATTACAAACTCCACAGGCAGATGCTGCCAAAGCGATTCTGGAAATATCTGCCTGAAAAAAACTGTCATGGCAATAACAGTCAGAGTTAAATTGGGTATTTAATATTAGTATTGTATCGGCACAATTTTCTTATTTTGCCGGCATTGATTAATAAATTCTGACTCATGAAAAAGATTCTGAATAATGAGGACTGGCTGGCATTTCTTGCAGGTATTTTAATTATTCTGCTCGCATGGGCAGGTCTGTTTTTCCAGTCGCCTAAATTCAACTGGACTGATTCGGAATCTTTTCTGAAACTGTTTACGTTATCGACAAATCTGGCAGGGATTGCAGGTTTGCTGCTGATTCTGGTTACTGCGGGTGTTCTGACCAATTTCCTGAGAAAGAAAAAAAGCAGCTTATTGCTGCTCACAATACTTGTTGTGTTTTCGCTTGGCCTGTTGAGTCAATGGATCTCGGGGTATAAACCAATACGGACGTATGGTTTTGAATATGTGATTTTTGCCCTCTTGTCAGGTATCTTTATCAGATCAGTCTTCGGACTTCCAAAATGGATTGAGGAAAACCTTCATTCCGAATTCTTCATTAAGACAGGTCTGGTGATATTGGGCTCAGGAGTTATATTCGGCGATATCATGAAGGCAGGTTCACTGGGTCTGATTCAGGCAGTTATTGTTGTGCTTGCTGTCTGGTTCTTTGCATTCTGGATATCAAAGAAGCTAAAGGTTGATGATGAGATGGCAATGATGCTTTCAAGCGCAGTTTCAATATGTGGTGTGTCAGCTGCAATAGCAACTGCAGGAGCTATCAAGGGAGACGGGAAAAAACTTTCATATGTTGTTAGTCTTGTACTGATAGTTGCACTTCCCATGCTTGTCCTGCTTCCGCTTGCTGCAAAATACATGGGCCTCAGTCCGGCCCAGGCAGGGGCATGGGTGGGTGGCACAATTGATACCTCAGGTGCAGTTGTTGCCTCCGGAACACTGCTTGGAGATGAGGCTCTGAAATTCAGTACAATAGTTAAGTTTTCACAGAATGTACTTATAGGATTCGCGGCAGTAGCTATTTCTGTTTTCTGGATTTTCAGGGGAAGAAAAACTGCACAAAAAGGACAGGATGAGAAAGTCAACTTCGGGATAATCTGGGAGAGATTTCCAAAATTTGTACTTGGATTTTTGGCAGCATCACTGATCTTTTCATTTCTTGTCAGGCCTGAAGCTGTTGCAGCAACAAAAGATTATCTGAAGACAGTACAGACATCATTCTTTGCATTTGCCTTTGTTGGAATAGGTCTGGAGACTGATCTTTCTGTTCTTCTTAAAACAGGGAACGGACGTCCTGCATGGGCATTTATTATTGCCCAGTTTTTTAACATCCTGTTTACCCTGCTGGTCGCATATTTCCTTTTCGGATAATCTTATAAAAGGCAGATGCCAGTAATTTCACTGTCAGGCGTTTCGGGAACAGAAAATATTAGTTTATAGCCTTCTGTCCATATCTGTTGCCTTGAAAAATGTGTCATTATTATTCAGATTATTAAGTGTATTAATGACACTTAATAATAAAAGAATGTAATTATCATGCTGACGCCAGCATTTTTTCACCAAACACGGGGTGTCTTTCCGCGGCCATCATCACGATCCTTTTTACCAGCTGGCTGTATGAATAATTTGCCATTTCTGCAGCGAGTGAGAAACTGGTATCAATGCTGATGTCATTATTGGGATTAATATCGAGAAGGTAGAATTTATCATCACGAAGACGGAAATCAAAGCGGGCATAATCAAGGCATCCGAATCCTTTCCAGGCAATAAGTACTTCTTTTTTCAGCCTTGAAAACAGTTTCGCATTAAGAGGGGCAGGTATCAGGGTTTCTATTTTCTCGTAGTGTTCCGAACCGGGGATAAACTTTGAGTCGTATGTGCAAAGTCTTTTCCTTGCTTCGGCAAATGCAGAAAAATCCATTTCCACCAGAGGTAATATTTCAGGCGGATCATTGTTCCAAACCGAAACATGAAATTCCCGTCCGTCAATAAAATCCTCAACAAGAGCCGGCTGATTTAATTCATTATTCACAAGCATTATCTGCTTCTGAAGTGATGATGTGTCATACACCACTGACTTTTCTGTAAGGGTCAGACTGCAATGGTCGTGTGAAGGTTTTACTATTGCAGGAAAGAGGGTCCAGTCTGCAGCCTGCTCAGGATTAAGCACAGCTCCATATGGAACAGTGACACCAAGAGAACCAAGTAGCCTTTTTACTTTTTGCTTATCGCGACTCAGTTCAATCAGATCGGGTCCGTTGCCGGTATAGGTGAATCCTTTGTTTTCAATTATTTCAAGAACCCTTCTTTCACTGTTATGAATACCGGGAATCGTCTCACAGATATTAAAAATAATCGTGTCGTCAGGATTATATCTGTCAAGTATACCTGTAAGATCATGGTTGGTGAGTTCTTCAATAAAAGCCTCAATACCCTCGGCTCTCAGCGATTCAAGAAGCACCAGGTTTGATTCTCTTGCATTGCTGATTTCGAATCCATCCCAGCCGGGATCAAGATCGTATAGTACGACTACTTTCAGTTAAATTGTTTTATACGAAAATATTATAAATGCATGAATAATATTCTGCATTTAATTAAAGTTGTAAACATGTTTGCTGCTGTTTATTCACAATTTGGATTTATTTCCCGGAACTCCAGTTTTTTACAATAGAAGTCTGTATGGGTAACAGGTATAAAGTGGATATCACTCTTCCTGCCACGAATGAAATTGCAGCTGCAACTACACCTGTAAGATTAAGAAATCCTGTACAGATAATAAGTGAAGAAACAATTACAATAAGTTCAATTGCAGTTGAAACCGATATAGGGCCTGTGTTCCCGTTTAGTACCAGTGTTGACCTCTGAAAGCTCATGAGCAATGTAAGTGCAGGCAGTAATATCATAATCTTAAGCGGAAGATATGAGAGATCTGCAAGTTCCTTTGTAAGTCCGGAGATATTAATGAACCACAGGTTAGCAAGAGGTGTGAAAGCCACAACTGTGATTAATAATGTTAATGCAACGCCGAGACTCACAGCAAATCCTTTCAGAATATCATAATTATGTTTTCCCTTTCCCATAAGGGCAATATTGACCTCCTGGTATGATAATCCTGCACTCCTGAATATAAAAACCAGTGAAGTAACTACAGGCAGGACAGCGAGTGATTCGACAGCCATATAGCTCCGGCTGAGAAAGAATGTGACAAAAGGATGAATGCCCATAGAAAGCACGGAAGTCATAGCAAGAGGGGCATAAAACCCTGTTACAGTCTTCAGGCTCATATTTCTGTTTTCCGGATCATCCCTGCCGAGTACTTCCTTCAGTGATGCTGAAACCATTATCCTTGTTGCAATGGCTTCGAGCACTACTGCTGATGACATTGCTGCAGCCCCGACATATGCTCCGGGTATGCCGGCGAAATACAGGATAAGTCCTGCTATGGTTATAACCGAAAGCCTGATAAGAGTGCCATAAGTGACCATCCGGGTAAAACCCTTTCTGATAATGATTCCCTGGTAGAACCTCCTGTATCCTATCGATGCCGACCATGGGATGAAAAGAACAAGTGCTGTATATGAAAGCTCTGCAACATTTTCAGGAACTTCCATGATGTCGATTGCTATGAAGTCAAATACAGCAGGTATAATGATAATGAGGTGAATCCCGGTTATTACTGCATTAAGTATGTCTGTAAATTTTTTCAGTTTTCTGTATGAGTTTCTGCCAGTGACCAAAGCGGTCGAAGCACTCAGGAGCATAATGATCGGGGCTTCAATTATCATTGCAAATGAACCTGCAATCCCGAATGCCGCAAGATTAAATTTGGCCTCGCTCAGTCTGGCAATAAAAGCAATCAGGAAAGGCTGTTCAAAAGCCATCATCAGCCATGTAAGGGCAAGTGGCCCCCAGAAAAGGAATATCTTCCGGTTTGTAAGCCGGTCTGTTAACTCTATATTCATGAGGGAGACAAATATAAAGAATTATCGATGAGCAAGATTGTGTTATCGTTATGTATTTATTTGATAAACATTTTTCTTCGTACTGTATCGCTCAGACAGATTGAATATTGGATTAATCCAAATATCTTCTGTAATTTGCAGACACTGCTTTATTTGCATATGTACTTAGAATTTTTTATACCAGAAACCAATGGAAACCATATTACTGATTTTCATCTTCCTTCGTACAGCATTTTTATATGATCTGTCAAACACACCACAACCTTATAAACCCTCTTTTAAAGTGTTGACATACAACATCTGGAATGGTTATGATTTCGGGAAGGATGAGCAGCGCCGTCATAAGATACAGCAATGGATTAACAAACAGCAGGCTGATGTGGTTGCGTTGCAGGAACTGTGTGCATATACTCCCGAGAAACTGCAGGAAGATGCTGTGAGTTGGGGACATCAGTTTTCCATCCTGCTTAAAACAAGTGGTTACTCAGTTGGGATTACTTCCAAATATCAAATCACACTGAAAGAGAAAATGATAGAAGGTTTGCACCATGGAGCCATTCACTGTACAATTAACGGAATTGATTTTGTAGTGGTGCACCTGCATCCCGGAAGTATTGAGAAACGAAGGCAGGAAGCCCGGATTCTGCTGGCAAAACTTAAATCCATTCTGGAGAAGAATTCAAAAATAATCCTGGCCGGTGATTATAATTCGCATTCACCCTTCGATGCCGATCTTTATGATCCGGACGGGTATTTTCTGAACAGACTTCGTGAGTCAAACAAAGGAAAAGGCATCGATGGAAACCTGATCAATGAAAACCTCGATTATTCGGTCATCTCTTCTTTCCTTTCTGTTCCTATGATTGATGTAGTACAGCAGTTTACTAAAGGAATTGACCGGAGGGGAACCTTCCCGGCAAGAGTGCTGGGACCAGTTAATCACGAAACAGATGAGCAACTGATTTCCCGACTTGAACGAATCGATTATATATTCGTTTCTCCGGGAATCGCCCCAAAGTGTACCGGGGCAAGGGTATACAACGAACAAGATACCTGGTATTTGTCAGATCACTACCCGGTTGTAGCCGAATTTGATTTTTTGAAGTAAATGCGAGGATTCGGCAACATATAAAACTAATTGCTTAGATATGAAAAACTTATTTCTTCTGACGCTGATCCTTTTTTTATACATTTCCGGATATTCGCAGAAGCAAAAGTCACTTGCAGACCACTGGCAATATGTTGGCATAGCCATTGAGGAGCCGGGATATTGTGTCTGGGGGGCCTCACCCATAGAAGGATCAGATGGAAAAATTCACCTTTTTGCCGAACGTTGGAAAGGGAATAAAGTGGAACCCGGATGGCGTACGCATGGCGAAATTGCGCATTATATTGCTGATCAGCCTGAAGGACCTTTTCACTTTGCAGATGTCGCATTGGGACCGTGTGAAGGAAATGCCTGGGATCATGTGTCGGTTCATAATCCGACAATTCATAAGGTGGGAGACCAATATGTACTTTTTTACATCGGGAACGACAATGGCAATCAGCCACCCCATCCGTCGAATCAGAAAATTGGTATGGCTGTTTCTTCCAGCCTTTCCGGACCCTGGAAGAAAGTTGGAAAGGATGGCCTGGTTCTTTCTCCGCCCAAAAACCCGGATTACTGGAATTATAAGGCAAAAAATGGTGTGAATAATCCGGCTTTTTTAGCCTGTCCAAACGGTGGTTTCTTCCTTTATTTTAAATCGAGCGATGGCAAAAAATCCCAAATGGGACTGGCAGTTGCCGAGAATCTTGAAGGTCCGTATGTGCAGATGCCTTTTTCGGTTACTCAAAACGAAGTCACCGTGGAGGATGGTTATGCCTTTATTCTCGATGGCAAGTTTTGTCTGCTAACTACTGATAATCATGGCTTGATTGAAGTTGGTGGCGGTGTCCTCTGGAAATCTGATGATGGTATTCATTTTACTGAAAGAGAACAGGGTTTTTTCCCGGTTGCCAACTACCTTGAAAAAGAAAAACTGTCCAAAGCGAAGAATTACTATGCAGGGAATATAATTAAGTTTGAACGTCCTCAGGTGCTGATAAAGAATAATCGTCCGGCTTATCTCTATGTTGCTTCGGGGTATCATTTCTTCGGTGGGTCCAGCCCTGTAAATTACGTGATGAAATATGTAGAATAAAACGGGTAGGTAAAAAAGATTCTATTTTCAATATTCCTCCAAAATAAATTGACGAAACATCCAGAAAAAAATTTAGTGGCTATTCTGTTATTGCTTTGTTGCAGGGGGAGATTATTTCATGATACTCAGAGGGCTTTTCTTCATGGATAAGAAGTTTGAAATATCTAACCTTTTTACCGATATCAAAAGTCTAATAAGTATATCTGATTTACAACATGATGTAAGCTTACATAGCTGAAAAAGATTTGTATTTAAGTAATCGTTGGTTTAACTTTGATAATGAACCAAATAAACTTGTTATGTCAAGCATATTGGAAGGATATAATTATGACATATTCATCAGCTACCGGCAGAAAGACAATAAATATGACGGTTGGGTAACCGAGTTTGTTGACAACCTGAAGAAAGAACTTGAAGCTACTTTCAAAGAAGACATATCGGTATATTTTGATATAAATCCTCATGACGGATTACTGGAGACGCACGATGTAGGTGAATCTTTGAAAGAGAAACTTAAGTGCCTTATTTTCATTCCAATAATCTCCCTTACATATTGCGATCCGAAATCATTTGCATGGGAGCATGAGTTTAAGGCATTTGTTGAGCAGGCATCAAACGACAGGATTGGACTGAAGGTAAAACTACCGAAAGGGAATGTGGCTACCAGGGTGTTACCCGTGCAGATTCATGAACTTGACGCTGATGATAAGAAACTGTTTGAATCAATTCTGGGGAGATTCATCAGAGGTATCGAGTTTATTTACAAGGAACCGGGGGTTAACAGATCGCTTACTCCAAAAGACCGGGATGAAAAAAACTTAAACAACACCAATTATCGTAATCAGATAAATAAGGTAGCATTTGCAATTAAGGAGATAATATCCGGGCTGCAGACAGAATTATCTGGAGCATTGCATGAAACATCTCTTAAAGGAATACCAGCAAGTGAAATACACGGAGAAGTAAAATCATTGAGAAATCCGGCAAAAACTAATTTCTCAATCAGAAAAATTATCTATGGAATATTAGTTACATCGATAATAATTACTGCTGCAATATTTTTATATCCCAGGGTTTTCATAAAAACAGGAATTACAAATCCTGAGAAGTCTGTTGCTTTAATGCCATTCAAAAACCTTACTGGCAATACATCTAATGAGTTCCTGGCTGAAATGCAGAATGAGGCTTTGTACCAGGAACTTGGAGAAATAAGCAGGGTAAAGCCACTAAGGATAGTGGGACCCAGAACAACTTCTGCATTTCAAAAAAACATGATGTCTGTATCTGAAATTGCCAGATTTTCAGGCGTGGATTATCTGGTGGAAGGATCAATATTAAGTTCGGACGCAGTTGAGGAAATAATGATCAGGATGATTCAATTATTTCCTGAAGAGAAACTTGTCTGGACAAACAATTATACAAGTGATCGAAGAAACATTCTGAAGTTGTATAACAACATTGCAGGGCAAATAGCCGAAGAGATTGGTCTTATTTTAAAGCCTCAGGATAAGGTACTCATACCGCAACCACATCTTGTAAATCCTCAATCGTATGAAGCATATTCAAGGGGAATGACTGAAATGGAAAAATCGACTGAGGAAGGAATGAAAAAAGGACTGGAATATCTTCTGGAAGCAGTAAAACTTGCGCCTGAAGACCCCTTTGCAAATGCAGGACTTGCAATAGGTTATCTTGAAATAGCCCATAGTGCTATGGATCCGGGAAATGCACTTGAAAAAGGGGAGGAATATGCCTATAAGGCGCTAATGCTTGATTCCACTCTCGCTGAAGTCCATGCTGCATTAGCTGAGACTTACCTCTACGGATCATGGAAGTATGCGGAAGCTGAAAAGCATTTTAAGAAAGCCCTGGAATTAAATCCGAATCTTGATATGGCCCATTATCACTATTCATGGGGGCTTTTACTCTGGGGACGGATGGAAGATGCTATAAAAGAGCATAAGCTTGCCCAGAGATATGATCCCTACAATCCTCTTCATACTGCCTGGTTGGGTGGAGTGTATGATTTTGCCGGAAGGTATCAGGATGCTGTAAATGAAGCACTTAATTCATTAAATATTCAGCAGGATTACTCTGTTGCTTACCTGGTCCTTGGCAGAGCCTACCGGCACATGGGCAGAAATGAGGAGGCTATCAGGATGCACCAGAAACTGGAGGAACTTTACCCAAATCAGATCACTCCTCTCTGCCTGACTTATGTGGCAACAGGTCACCTTGAGGAAGCAGAAAAGTTGCTTGCTGAACTCGAGAAAAAACAGGTAAATCCTCTGATCGCTTTTAACAGGGCAAGGGTCTATGCAATAATGGGAAGGAAAGATGAAGCTTTCAAATGGCTTGCTTATGAGCCACATCACGGTACAGTAGCATGGGCGGCTGTCATTGATGATTTCAATCTGCTTCATGGCGACCCCCGCTGGGATGAATTCCTGAGGAGAGTTAACCTGCCAAGAAAATAGATGAGCAGATATACCTGAATTTCAAAGGAATATTCCTCAGGACTTTATCATGTCAACAGCTGTAACTCCGTTGGCGTTAATCTTGAGGATTGCCGGGAAAGGTATTTTCATTTTGACTCCTCTGGGAGGCAATGGCATCACTGGAACTATATAGACAGCCTCTGTTCCGTCGAACTTAAAAGGGGTAAAGCGTTTCTCACTCTGAATACTGTCGAAAACGGACAGATGAATTACGATTACCTGAACTTCACATTTATTAAATGATTTTCCGTATTTAGTTATATTTACGCTTTAGAAAACCTAAGAACCGTATATGAAGAAGCTTTTTACATCAGTTTTTACTGCACTTTTTATACTGTCTTCCTGCAACAACTCTCCTCAAAAGGCCAGCGAAGCAGTATCTGCAAAGATCAGAATAAATCAGCTGGGATACCTGACTGAGTCTGTAAAAAGGGCGGTGGTTGTCAACTCCGAAGCAGAAGAGTTTACAGTTACAGATTCCCTGGGCAAGACCGTATTTGCAGGTACACTTTCCGACCGCGGCGTATGGGATAAATCGGGAGAGAAGGTTAAAATTGCCGACTTTACACTTCTTGAGGTTCCGGGGAAATATATCCTTCATGTAAAGGGAGAGGGATCATCATGGCCTTTCGAAATCGGTACCGGAGTTTTTGATGAGGTTAGCAGGTCATCGTTAAAAGCATTTTACCTCCAGCGTGCATCGATGGCAATAGAAGAAAAATATGCCGGCAAATATTCTCATCCTCTTGCCCATCCAGACATGAATTGCGCTTTCCATCCCTCGTCAGGCAGGACGGGAGGTGAAATGGAATCGCCCAAAGGTTGGTATGATGCAGGGGATTACAACAAGTATATTGTGAATGCCGGGTATACAGTAAGCATGCTTCTTACATTGTATGAATCATTGCCGGCTGTCATTTCCGACAATACGAATATTCCTGAGAGTGGGAACGGAATCAGCGATCTGCTCGATGAGGTTAAATATGAACTCGACTGGGCCGAAACGATGCAGGATAAAGATGGTGGAGTGTTTTTTAAACTCACATCAAAAAGCTTCAGTGGGTTTGTTAAACCTCAGGACGACACACTGCCAAGGTTTGTTGTTGGCAAATCAACAACCTCTGCACTCAATTTTGCTGCCATGTTTGGTCAGGCTGCCAGGGTTTGGGGGGTAGTTGACAAAGATCTTTCGGCAAAATACCTTGCTGCTGCTGAAAAAGCATGGACCTGGGCGGTTAAAAATCCGGCAGTAGTTTATAAAAACCCTTCCGATATTTCTACAGGTGAGTACGGTCACTCTGAATTCAGCGGAGATTTTTTCTGGGCAGCGGCTCAACTTCTAGCCACAACAGGAAAACCAGAATACCTTTTATATATTAATAAGAACAGAGTCTCCTTCGATTTTATTTCAGGCGAGAACTGGAGATCATATCTCAAAAACCTGGGCTATTTTGCAATTGTACTCCCTGCTTCGAAAGCTGATGAAGAATTAAAGGAAGAATTCATGAAGTCGATTGTCAATGAAGCCGATAAACAGATTGCAATACTTGAAGCAGCTCCGTACAGGCAGCCACTCAACTCGTTTGTCTGGGGATCAAACAGCGATATCCTCGGTCTGGGTGTGATTTTTGCGCAGGCCTACCGGCTTTCAGGTGAAAAGAAATATGTTGATGCAGCAACTGAAACAACCGATTACATTTTCGGAAAGAATGCCACAGGATACTCATTTGTTACAGGTTTTGGTTCAAAAACACCCATGAATCCTCACTTCAGGCTCAGTGCAGCTGACGATATTACCGAACCTATCCCCGGATGGGTGGTAGGAGGTCCAAATGCAAACCTGAATGATGAATACAGTGAAAGCAGAACATACGGTGTAGTATATCCAGAGAAGGAGCCGGCCAAATGCTTTGTCGATCTTACAGGAAGCTATGCATCAAACGAGATCGCAATAAACTGGAATGCGCCTCTGGTTTATATGACTTCATTCCTGTCGGAATACTCAGGTTCGCTTAAATAATTTTTAAATATATAACAGACTATTGCCAAAATGGAAAAGCTCTCAATAAAGGAAAAAATCGGATTTGCTCTCGGCGACGGTGCAGCAAATATTGCATGGCGGGGTGTTTCAACTTTCCTGCTGATTTTTTACACCGATGTATTCGGTATTAACCCGGCAGCTGTCGGAATTTTACTTCTCATTGCGAGGTTCAGTGACGGGGTTAGCGATGTCGCAATGGGTATTATCGGCGACAGGACTAATACCAGGCATGGCAAATTCAGACCATGGATTTTATGGTCGGCAATTCCCCTTGGAATAAGTCTCTCACTTCTGTTTACAAGTCCGAACCTGAGTGAGACCGGTAAAATAATCTATGGCTATACAACCTATATAATTTTCACACTGGTTTATACAGCAAACAATATCCCTTACGGGGCCCTTATGGCAGTAATGACCGGCGACGATAAAGAGAGAACAAGCCTGGGCTCGTACAGGATGGTGGGTGCTTTTGCCGGGGGAATGCTTGTGCAGGGAGCTCTTCTTTTTCTTGTAGCCAGCTTTGGCAATATTAACCCTACAGTAACAGTAAACAAGATTGAGGACAAGAAATATGAAGTATCCGTCTCCTCCCATGAATCGGTAGAAAACGTTAATATTAAAACGAAAGACGGAATTGCAACATTTGTCTGGTCGGGAAAAGCCACCGACAGTCTGAATGTTCCAACCAAAGGGAAGAGCATTTCGGTAGAAGCAGACAAGAGTTATGATTTTATAGTCTCGGGAGAGGAGAATATCACTCCTGAAGCCATTACTGTTATTGATCAGAAAAAGGGCTACGGCTACTCCATTTATCTTCTTTCTGTTGTGCTTGCAATATGTATGATAGTAACCTTTTACACAACGAAGGAGCGGGTTTCTCCACCGAAAGACCAGCAGACAAACCTTGGCAAAGACATGAAAGACCTTATTACAAACAGACCATGGATAGTATTGCTTATAATCGGACTGGTATTCCAGGTTTACAATTCAATTAAGCAGGGAATAGTTGTGATATATTTCTCTCATTATCTGAACAATCAGCTTTTAGCTGCCTCTTTCATGGTTGCACTTATGTTAGCATCGATAGCTGGAGCAATGATAACATCTCCGCTTGCACGGATGGTCGGGAAACGCAATCTTTTCATTTATGCCTTTCTTTTCTCGGGATTTATTAATGCTTTAATTATTTTTTGTGGCCCCGGCGATATAGCAGGTATATATGCTCTCGGAATTCTTTCAGAAGCCTCTGCGGCAATTTTCCCGACTCTTTTCTTTGCAATGCTTGGCGATGCAGCCGATTACTCTGAATTTGTACACGGACGCAGGGCAACAGGTCTTGTCTATTCGGCAGGATCTTTTTCAACAAAACTTGGTGGCGGTGTTGCGGGCGCAATAATCGGATTTGTTCTTGCATACTTTAACTATGACGGTATGGATGAAGTTGCCATCCAGGGGGCCATTCCAGGAATAAAAATGCTTATGAGCTGGATCCCCTCAGTTGTAGCACTTGTCGGAGCCGGGACAATGGCCCTTTATCCGCTGAACCAGAAAAAAATGGATGAGATAACTTCTGAGCTGCAGCGAAGGAGGACCTTGCAGGCATAACAACTGATTTTAACAACCAATTATTTTTTCTATGAAGTACGGGTATTTCGACGATAAGAACAGGGAATATGTAATTACGAATCCCAAAACTCCCTGGCCATGGATCAATTACCTTGGAACAGAGGATTTCTTCTCACTGGTTTCTAACAGTGCAGGAGGATACTCCTTCTATAAAGATGCAAAGTTCAGAAGGATAACAAGATACAGGTACAATAATGTTCCAATGGACAGCGGTGGCAAATATTTCTATATTAACGACGGCGGAGAGGTGTGGTCTCCAGGGTGGAAGCCCTGCAAAACAGAACTCGACAGGTACGAGTGCAGGCATGGTATGAATTATACCTCCATTACCGGGGAAAAGAACGGAATCACTGCAACAGCACTATATTTTGTTCCTCTGAAAACCTGGGCTGAAGTTCAGAAACTCACACTGAAAAACAGCTCTCAGGCTACCAGGAAACTGAAGATATTTTCATTCGTTGAATGGTGCCTCTGGAATGCTGCCACCGATATGGAAAACTTCCAGAGGAATTTTTCAACCGGAGAGGTCGAAATTGAAGGCTCGGTTATTTACCATAAGACTGAATATAAGGAACGCCGCGATCATTACGCTTATTATTCCGTTAATGCCCCTCTCTCAGGTTTTGATACCGACAGGGAGTCATTTTTCGGACTTTACAACGGGTTCGGTGAGCCGAGAGTTGTACTTGAAGGAAAACCGTCAAACAGTGAAGCTCACGGATGGTCACCTGTTGCATCTCATTTCATCGAGGTTGAACTGAAACCGGGCGAATCGAAGGATTTTATTTTTGTACTGGGTTACGTTGAAAACAGCGAAGAAGAGAAATGGGAATCGAAAAACATTATCAATAAAGCAAAGGCAAAGGCTACTATTTCCAGGTTCGATACCGCTGAGAAAGTAGACAGGGCTCTTGACGAACTCCGAAACTACTGGGACAACCTCCTGAGTATTTATTCTGTCGATTCGGGCGATGAAAAACTCGACAGGATGGTTAACATCTGGAACCAGTACCAGTGTATGATCACCTTCTGTTTCTCGAGGTCGGCATCCTTCTTCGAGTCTGGAATTGGACGCGGAATGGGATTCCGCGATTCAAACCAGGATCTAATTGGTTTTGTTCACCAGATCCCTGCAAGAGCAAGGGAAAGGATAATTGATATCGCTTCCACCCAGTTCCCCGACGGAGGCTGCTACCACCAGTATCAGCCACTCACAAAAAGGGGAAACAATGATATCGGCGGCGGTTTCAACGATGACCCGCTTTGGCTTATATTGGGTACAGTAAGCTATTTAAAAGAGACAGGCGATCTTGACATTCTGAACGAGATGGTTCCCTTCGACAACGATCAGTCCCTGGCCAGATCACTGTTCGATCACCTAACTGTCTCTTTCGACCATGTTATAAACAATCTTGGCCCTCATGGCCTCCCGCTGATAGGAAGAGCCGACTGGAACGATTGTCTCAATCTAAATTGCTTTTCCAACGATCCCAATGAGTCATTTCAGACCACTGAAAACAAAACTGAAGGATCAAAGGCCGAATCTGTGATGATTGCCGGGCTGTTCGTGGTTTACGGTAGGGACTATGCCGAACTGTGCAGCAGAACAGGACGGAAGGAAGAGGCAGAGCGGGCTCTGAAACACGTTAATAAAATGGTCGGGACTATTAAAGAATATGGATGGGACGGTGACTGGTTCATAAGGGCTTACGATTATTATGGCCGTAAGATTGGCAGTAAAGAAAATGAAGAGGGTAAAATATTCATAGAATCGCAAGGCTGGTGCACAATGGCAGGAATAGGAGCCGAAGAGGGTCTGTGCCGTAAAGCTCTCGATTCGGTAAAGGAAAGGCTCGACTGCAGGTTCGGGATAGTCCTTAACAATCCTGCTTTTACTAAATACTACATCGAATACGGAGAAATATCTTCTTATCCGGACGGATATAAGGAAAATGCCGGTATTTTCTGCCATAACAATCCGTGGATAATGATAGGTGAAACTGTTGCAGGCAACGGCGACAGGGCCTGGGAGTATTACAGGAAAATTGCACCATCTTATCTCGAAGAAATAAGCGATCTCCATAAGACCGAACCATATGTCTATGCACAGATGGTTGCAGGTAAAGACGCTTTCAAACCCGGAGAGGCAAAAAACTCGTGGCTTACAGGTACAGCCTCCTGGAATTTCTATGCAATAAGCCAGTACATACTCGGAATAAGACCCGGCTACGACGGACTCGTTGTCGATCCTTGCATTCCAAAGGAGTGGAAAGGCTTCACTGTAAAAAGAAAGTTCAGGAATGCACAGTACACAATCGAAGTTTTAAACCCTGATCGGAAATCGAAGGGAGTAAGCAGTATTACTGTCGACGGGCAGAAACTGGGCTCAAATGAGATCCCTGTTTTCGCCGACGGGAAAGAGCATTTTGTTAAGGTTATCCTTTAAGGACTTCTTCTATTTTCTGAAGCTCCCTTTTCTCGAAACCGGTGTTTTTAAGGGCTGCAAGATTGTCTGAAAGCTGGCTGACACTGCTTGCCCCGATAAGAACTGATGTAACTCTTTCATCTTTCAGAAGCCATGCAATCGCCATCTGCGCGAGCGATTGTCCGCGTTCTGAGGCAATGGAGTTGAGCTTTCTGATTTTTTCTATCACTTCGGGTGTTACCTGGCTGTTTTTAAGAAAACCGTGAGGCTTTGATGCCCTCGATCCCTCAGGTATACCTTCGAGGTACCTGTTAGTGAGCAGCCCCTGTGCCAGTGGAGAAAATGCTATGCACCCGATTCCCTTTTCACCAAGCACATCCATAAGTCCCCCTTCTACCCATCTTTCAAGCATCGAATACTTGGGCTGATGAATAACACAAGGCGTTCCCATCGACTTAAGAATATCATAAGCTTTAGCAGTCATCTCTGCATTGTAATTGGACACTCCGGCATAAATTGCTTTCCCCAATCTTACTGCATGGTCGAGTGCTCCCATTGTCTCCTCAAGTGGTGTTTCAGGATCGGGACGGTGAGAGTAGAATATGTCGACATATTCAAGGTTCATCCTCTTCAGGCTCTGGTCGAGGCTTGATAGCAGGTATTTCCTCGAGCCCCACTCACCGTACGGACCTTGCCACATGTAATATCCGGCCTTTGTTGAGATGATCATCTCATCGCGGTAGTTCCTCATGTCTTTACCCAGGATAATACCGAAATTTTTCTCGGCAGACCCCAGAGGCGGACCGTAATTATTGGCAAGATCGAAATGGGTGATCCCCTCATCGAAGGCCTTGAATATTATCTTCCTGAAGTTGTCGTAAATATCAACATCACCGAAATTATGCCACAGGCCGAGAGAAAGAGCCGGTAATTTCAATCCGCTTATCCCGCACCTCCTGTATTGCATTGAACTGTACCTGGCACTGTTTGCAGTATATGACATTTTTTAAAAGGGTTTTGTGTTTTCGAAAAAATTCCGGAAACTGCTTAGGCAGACCGTCAAAACTCACTACTAATATAGCAATGTTGTTCCTATTTTATTCCAAAACTATTCAGTTGCATAAGCCGGAAGTTCTGACCACATTCCGCCGTTGAACCA
This sequence comes from uncultured Bacteroidota bacterium, assembly GCA_937864815.1. Taxonomy (GTDB): domain Bacteria; phylum Bacteroidota; class Bacteroidia; order Bacteroidales; family VadinHA17; genus LD21. The sequence continues at coordinate 6,198 of CALMJY010000311.1, read as the reverse complement.
GACTTTTTTATATTTATCTATAGATCATAAGATTAATTCAGGTTCCTGGTGGTCAATATGGACTGGCGAGATATGGTTAGGGTTTCCGGTTTTTGCAGTTACCCCTCTTTTAGTCAGAAGAGAGAGCCAGTCCCGACCGATGCGTCGGGAGGCCGGGGGTGAGTACATGAAGAAAGAATTACAATTCGCTGCGCTCACTTTGATCCTCTTAAGAGTGCTTTACAAGGAAAAAGCCTTGCAGCGCTCTCTACCGCAATCCGATATTTAAATTCTCGGGGGTGTAGAAAAAGTCAAAGATACACTGTTAATAACTAAGAACAAATGGTGATGATTTTAAAATTTCTTTCTATTGTTTAATCTCTAATATGTTATAAATTAGAGATATAACAATATTATAATGGCAAAAGTAGTATTCAAGAAGGATAGAAGCAATCAGCTAATGCTATTGCCTCCGGATCTGGGTAGCTTTATACCAGAAAATCATTTAGTTAGAACAGTAGATAAGGTTATTAACGAACTGAAGCTATCACCACTATTTGATACCTATAAGGGAGGTGGAACAAGTAGCTACTCTCCAAGGATGTTACTTAAAGTACTCACTTATGGATATATTGAAAAGACCTATACTTCCAGAAGAATAGCAAAGGCTCTGAAGGAGAACATTTATTTTATGTGGATTAGCGGGATGAGTAAGCCTGATTTTACCACAATTAATAACTTCAGATCAAAGCGTCTGAAAGAGTCGGTAGATGATGTTTTTAGTTCAGTGATCGAGGTTCTGATACAGGGAGGATATATAAAAGCAGAAAATGTTTTTATTGATGGAACCAAGATAGAAGCCAATGCAAACAGATACAGTTATATATGGAAGAAAAACGTAGAAAGGCATGAATCTATGGTAAAGGAAAGAGTTAAGAAATTATTATCACACATAGACGATCTTCAGAAAGCAGAAGATGCCGAGTATGGATCACATGACCTTGAAGAATATGAAGGGAAAGTTACAGCAGAGGCAATAGATAAGGTAGTTGAGGAGATAAACCAGAAAATATCAAAATGGGCTAAGTCAAAGGAAGCATCTTCCAATGTCACGAAACTCAAAAAAGAAGTTCCAAAACTTAAGCAGTATCAGAATCAGAAAGATATGTTGGGTGGTCGTAATAGTTGTTCGAAAACGGACAAAGACGCTACATTCTTCAAGATGAAGGAAGACCACCATGGTATGAGCCAGTTAAAGCCTGGCTATAATGTTCAGATCGCAACAGAGAACCAGTATATATTAGGTTACGGGATATATCAAAAAGCAGCAGATACATCTGTATTTATACCATTTATGGAAAGAGTAAAAACTCAGTTAAGGCTACCTCCAAAGAATATTACAACAGATGCAGGATACGGAAGTGAAGAAAACTATGATTATGTATCCCGCAATAATATTGGTAATTATATGAAATATAACAACTTTGATTATGAGAAGACAAATGAATACAAGAACAAGAGCTTTATATCGGATCGCTTCATCTATGATAAGGATAATGATCAGTATGAGTGCCCTTCTGGCCAGGTATTAGATTTTGCCTATATTAAGAACACAAAAACGGATAATGGATACAACTCTGAAAGAATGGTCTACAGATCAAGATGTTGCGAGGGATGTAGATACAAGGATAAATGTTGTAAAGGAGCAAAAAACAGGACTATTGAGGTTAGCCCAAAGCTTATTGAATACAAAAACATAGTGCAACAAAATCTGGAATCCGAAACTGGTAAAAAATTGCGCTCACAACGAGGGGTTGATGTTGAAAGTGTTTTTGGACAGATAAAGCATAACAACCAGTTCAGACGATTTTACACAAGGGGGATTAAAAATGTAAGCACAGAATGGGGAATTATAAGTATTGCACATAATATAAAAAAGATGGTTAACTAACCATCTTCTTTACATTTTTGGATATCCACAAAAAGTCAAAAATCTAACATGAAAAACGTAATTAAATATAAATCCGGTAAATTTACTTTTTCTACATCCCCGGCTGGGGTTAGGGTTTAAAATATTTTAAATGAAAGCCATGTTCTAAGAAGGTAGAGGATTGTTCACTTCATCCGCCAAAGCCTTCGGCGAAGGCGAACTTCGTTCTCGTTCCTTAGGGGGTTGCTTAACAAAGAAAAAGCCAGTAAAACCTTCTTAAGAGAAGGGAGGATTATTCGCTTTGCTTATGATCCTCATTGGGGGAGCTTAACAACAAAAAATCCCTTGCCCTGTTTCACAGGGTTTAGGTCTTTTTGTTTTCATCCCTCACCAGAGCAAGCTCGGTTCGCCCTTAAAACAAAAAACCCTCACTGCTTTCGCAGCAAGGGATTTTTCTTTGTAGACAAGAGGTTTGAAATATCGAACCGGGAAATTATCAAAGATTTAATACGAGTTGTAGATTTAGAAGGGATAATTAGTAGCCTAAGTGAAAAACTATAATTTTCTCTATTATAATGATTTCCTTTTATAAATTCCGTCAATGTCCCTCTGCCAAATTAGATTTAATCTTCTATCTGCAACAAAAATCTCCATTTTACCATCCCTATTAATATCCATAACCTGCACAGGCCCGTTCATGACACCATCGTTTTGTTTTTTCTTATTATCTGTTATTGAAATAGTTGTGATATCAGAATAGCTTTTAAAATCATTGGTTTTAAGAAGATTTATTTCCCATATGCCGCTGGCATCACAAGCCATAGTTATAATCTCTCTATTATGGTCGCCGTCCAAATCTTCAGCGGATACACTTATTAAAAATATGCTATTTGAAAAAGGTAGTCTTATGCTTCTATCCTCTGAAAATGCTGAGCCATTACCCCACAAAATCCTAAATCTATTGGCATATCCATTTTCATTTATCACATCATTGATAACTAAATCAAGATACCCATCGTTGTTCATATCAATCAGTTCTGATACATCAGCCCATGTTATATTAGATATCCCGTAATCAGAATATGTGAATTCGCCGTGTCCATTATTTATCAATGCCCTGCTCGTGGGGCTAACATTTTGGTGATGTGAAAATAATAATACATCAAGGTCACCATCCTTATCAAGATCACCAGAGCAGCCTGGCATCCAATCTCCTGGGATATCCGAGAATGATTTAACTGAACTAAATCCATTAGGAGAATTAAAAATAATATGTGGAGGATTGATTGGTATAGGGTCCACAGATCCCGCCCACGTGTCAATATGTGACACAAGGAACAAATCAGGAAGACTATCATTATTATAATCTCCAACAAGTAACTTATAAGCAAAAAGTTTTGTATTCGGAAATTTAATAGGATCTCTAACGAAAGTAGTGCCATCAAACTTATCAAAGATTGGACCCGGCCAATTGTACTCCTTATTTACATCATATCCTTCAAACCAAACATAATCCTCATATCCATCGCCATTATAGTCTAATTTTGCTACAGCAGCATAGCCGTTGGGATAACCCTGCCAGAGTTTCATTTCCGAGAATAGCTCATAAGATGGCCTTTTAAAGTTAATATATATTCTATTTCTGGATACCTGAATAGATTTACTTACAAAATTTTGAGGATTTGTAATGGAGCTTAGTGCAACAATAATTTTATAATTTGCTTTAAGGGTAAAGCAAGGAATTTTAAAATTAAGTACATCAAGGCTGCTGATTGTGTCAAAATTGAAAACTAAGCTACCATTTTCTCTTCTTACTTCAATCAGATAGGTAATTCCACCAGAGGGGATTTTTGAATTGACAGATACACTAATGTTTAAAGTATCCTTATTTAAAACGATAATTCCACTTGAATTATCAGGAGAAAGGATAAAATCAATACTTTCTTCTTCAGCTTGCTTATGACAAGAAAAGAATGCAAAAATAATTAGGAAGAGTATTATTATCCCAGATTTTATATCCTGCATTAATACTTAGTCTTAGGCTATATAATCAACCTACTACAATAGAGAATTTTGATAATGATTTCCAAATTTAAGGAAAAAGATCGATTTACTCTATTTATTTAAAAGTAAAGAACCACAAAACATATTCTTAGGATTTGTAATATTTCGTTACTTATGATCGAGTCATCGAACTGCACAAATAAAGAACACCCTGACTTTTGAAATCAAAGTGTTCCCTTAAATCAGTTTTATATCTATCTGTCTTCCATAGGATAATCTCAGAAAATTACCCCCAACTTATCCACAAGCATTTCATATGTTTCATCAGGTTCAAGATATCGTAAATTATTAGAGTCTTTCTCACTTGTTACAATCTTGAATAACTTGTTTTTAATTAGATTATTAAGGGCAACCTTAATTTCATCCTCTGAAATACCTTTATGTTTCCTATTTTCAAGTATTGATAATGGAAAGTTGTCCTGTTCAAATAGTATCCCAGTTATTTGAACCACCATAGTAACTTCAAGATTTGATAAATAGGGTAATGTAGTTTTTATAGATTCGATTACATCTGGTCCAGAATCCTTGACAGAATTGTTGTTATCAATCATTGATTGATTTTTTACAAATATTTCTTTCATAATATTAATGTGTATTAAAATTTATGTTGCACTATTGCAACAATAAAAAATATAGTGAAAAAAATTATAAAGCAAATCTAAATCAATCTTTAATATTTGAATATCAATATAATAGTATAAACTTTATAACTTTACAGCCGTACTAATCCATCAATATTTTTTGAAGATCATTCTATATAAGATACTTACCTTTAAGTTTAATTAATGACAAGAATATATCCGGATCCATGAGCTTCCAAAAGATATTAGAAAAGTACCGTAAATTCTCCTTAACAGAAAAAGACAAAGGCACACGCTTTGAAAGATTGATGCAGGCTTACCTGCAAACAGATCCAAAGTACGCGTAAAAATTTACACACGTTTGCCTTTGGGATGAATTTCTGGGGGAAAACGACCTTGTCGGGACTGAGACAGGTATCGTCTTAGTACCACTCACTCAGGAAGGTGATTAGTGGGCTAAGATTGAACTTTGACTACCAAAATTATTAATACAAGATCCGTTAAAATAAAAAAGAGGGAATTTTACTTCCATTCGACAGGAATAGAAGCAAAATCTGTTTTTTCAACATTATAGACAGTATCCTCCATTACACTATTGATAAATCGTGCTTTATTATTTTCCAAGAAGATTGGTCTTTTCGGGGAGATGTTTTGTAAATCAAAACTTGATGCCAAGGGAGGAAAGTAAATCTTGATTTTCTTTTGAGGAAAGTTATTTAAAATGAATTCAATGGGTGGTACTATATCACTATCCGCTGTTATTATAACAAGAATATCAGTTTTATTTGTAATGCAGTCACCGATTAAGTGGACCGCGATATTGACATCTGTTCTTTTTTCCTCCGGTACTTGAAATACTTCGCCACAGTGCTTACATTTTTGGGATTTTTTGTAGTATTTCCCACGGACTATTTCAAATTTATCAGGATTTAGTAGATTATTAGCCTTAAAAAGTGCACTTTGTCGACTTTGTTTACCAACATTTAATGGAGCAGCAGAAAAATATTTAACTTTTTCAAGGATCTGATCTGGCCCCAAGAACTGTTCACAGAGTTTTACAAAATTTATCCAATAAAACCTCTTCCAAGCAGGATCAGCAATGGATTTCTTTTTTAATCCATAATAGAAATTGAAACCGTCAAAATAAAATGTTACTCGTACCATAATAAAAAAGCTGCCTGAAAAGGCAGCAAAACTTTACCTAACGGTAAAGCGGAGCGTTGATATCACAAAAGTAGTTATTTTTAATATAAAAACAAAATATCTTAACACTTATACAGATATCTTTTCTCATTATTTTGAGTTAATGATAGCTCTACCAATCCTCTTAGCATACTCAGGAGGAACAGCATTTCCAATTAGTTTTCCGGCTTGCTGAATGCTCGGCGTGATGAACTTATAGCTTTTCGGGAAGGTTTGAAGAGTAGCTCCCTCTCTTATTGAGATAGCTCTATTTTCCTCTGGATGGCCGAAACGCCCGTTTGATAAGCTGAAAAACTTGGTAGTAATAGTAGGTGCCGGTTTGTCCCAAGACATTCTGCTATAAACATCTCTGAAGCTATCTCCTTTGTATTTTAGTTTACCAAGTTCTATGTCAGTTCGCCACCAACCCGAGTCACCACAGTTTGTTGGAGTACCCATCAG
>CALMJY010000310.1 GCA_937864815.1 uncultured Bacteroidota bacterium | reverse complement strand
CAGAATCTGACCCCCTTCGGTGAATGGGATGGAAAGGATTATAATGACCTGCCCCTGCTCATAAAGGTTAAGGGAAAGTGCACCACAGACCATATTTCAATGGCCGGTATATGGCTGAAATACAGAGGTCACCTTGAGAATATCTCGAATAACTACATGATTGGTGCAATAAATTTCTTCAATAACAAAGCAAATGAAATACTGAATCAGCTAAGCGGCAAATATGAAGCAGTTCCTGATGTTGCAAGAGCATATAAGTCTTCAGGTATTGGCCTGGTGGTTGTCGGAGAGGAGAATTTTGGTGAAGGCTCTTCACGCGAACATGCAGCAATGGAACCACGTTATCTTAACGTAAAAGCTGTTATTGTTAAGTCATTTGCAAGGATTCATGAAACCAATCTGAAAAAGCAGGGTATCCTCCCTCTTACATTCATTGATAAAGGCGATTATGAGAAAATCAGGGAGAATGACAGAATAAGCATCACAGGGCTTAATGAACTTGCACCCGGAAAACTGGTAAAGATCATAATTAAGCATGCAGACGGCACATCGGATGAAATATCTGCAAAGCACACCTACAATGAATCACAGATCGACTGGTTCAGGGCAGGAAGTGCCCTTAACCTTATTAGGAAATCCAATGCTGTATAACAGGTTTAATTAATAGTTTATAAATCAGACAAATAAATTAAGTAATATATGACACCGGAAAAAATTACAATTAAAAGCGACCAGCTTCATGTGCCTGAAAATCCGATTATTCCTTTTATTGAAGGTGACGGAACAGGACCCGACATCTGGAAAGCATCGGTAAGAGTTTTTGATGCTGCAGTTCAAAAAGCATACAAGGGTAAAAGGAAAGTTGAATGGAAAGAGGTTCTGGCAGGTGAGAAAGCCTTTAAGCTTACCGGTAACTGGCTGCCTGATCAGACACTTACTGATTTCAGAGAGTATCTTGTAGGCATCAAGGGGCCACTCACCACTCCGGTGGGTGAAGGGATGCGCTCACTTAATGTTGCCCTCCGCCAGATACTTGATCTTTATACCTGCTACAGGCCGGTAAGATATTTTAAAGGTGTCCCCAGTCCTGTTAAAAGACCTGAACTGGTTAATATGCATATTTTCAGGGAAAATACAGAAGATATATATGCGGGCATTGAGTTCATGCACGGTCTGCCTGAGACAGAGAAAATGAAGAAATTTCTCATAGAAGAGATGGGTGTAAAGAAAATCCGCTTCCCGAAAACCACTTCAATCGCTATTAAACCTGTATCTGTTGAAGGTACAGAGAGACTTGTCCGTCAGGCAATCCGGTTGGCTGTCATTAAAAAGCTTCCTTCGGTAACCCTTGTCCACAAGGGAAATATTATGAAATATACTGAAGGTGCATTTATGAAATGGGGCTATGCCCTTGCTGAAAGGGAGTTCGGGGATAAGGTATTTACCTGGAATCAGCATAAACAGATAGCTGACAAACAGGGTATTGAAGCCGCTGACAAAGCCCAGAAACAGGCTGAGGATTCAGGTAAGATCATTATAAAGGACGTTATTGCTGATGCTTTTCTTCAGCAGATTCTTACCCGTCCGGCCGAATATTCTGTTATCGCTACACTTAACCTCAACGGCGACTATATTTCTGATGCCCTCGCTGCAATTGTAGGAGGGATAGGTATTGCACCCGGAGCAAACATAAACTACGAATCAGGACATGCCATATTCGAAGCCACACACGGTACAGCTCCGAAATATGCCGATCAGGATAAGGTAAATCCGGGGTCTGTTATACTATCAGGTGCCCTTATGTTTGAATACATGGGATGGGATGAGGCAGCGGATTGTATTTACAGCGGACTTGAAAAGACTATTCATGAGAAAAAGGTAACTTACGATTTTCACAGACTTACAGAAAATGCAACTCTGCTAAAAACATCCGAATTCGGAGATGCAATTATTTCAAATATTTAGTTGACAAAAAATATCATTCCAATGAGAGCTGATTTCTTCACAAAACTTGAAGCAGAGGTAAAACAATCCTGCCAGATCGAAAATGAATTATTTGAACAGTTTGATGTCAAGCGCGGACTAAGGAATAAGGATGGAACAGGAGTTCTTGTGGGATTGACCAATATAGGTGATGTTGTAGGCTATAAGAAAGAGGATGGCAAGGTGGTGGCAATACCCGGGAGGCTTCTTTACAGAGGCATAGATATAGAGGATATCACACATGGTTTTCAGGTAGAGAACAGGCATGGTTTTGATGAGACAATATTTCTGCTGTTAACAGGCCGTCTTCCTGGAAAGGATGAATTAAAGGAGTTTTCGGAATACATGGCTTCTCTCCGTTCACTCCCTGACGACTTCACAAAGGATATGATTTTATCGATGAAGGGTAAGGATGTTCTCAACATACTGGCCAGATCGGTACTTGGACTTTATACACTCGATGAAAATCCTGATGATATATCACTTGACAATATGTTCAGGCAATCACTTAATCTGATGGCCAAGTTTCCAACAATTGTTGCATATTCATATCAGGCATTGAGACACTTATATCAGGGCAAGACTCTTTCAATACGTCATCCTCAGCCTAATATGACAACTGCAGAGAATTTCCTTTATCTTATTAAAGGTGATTGCACAGGATTTACAAAACTTGAGGCTGATCTGCTTGATCTTCTCCTGGTTCTTCATGCAGAACACGGAGGCGGTAACAACTCAACATTTACAATGAGAGTTACAAGTTCTTCAGAAACTGATATCTATTCATCCATAACATCAGCTATCGGCTCTCTTAAGGGGCCATTGCACGGAGGTGCAAATATCAGGGTGCTTGAGATGATGGAAGATATAAAAGCTCATGTAAAGGACTGGAAGAGTGAGAAAGAGGTCGAGGAATACCTGCTTAAAATTCTCAACAAAAAGGCAAATGATTTTTCAGGTAAGATTTATGGAATCGGCCATGCTGTTTATACAATTTCCGATCCGCGTGCTGCAATTCTGAAAGTAAAAGCCAGGGAACTTGCAATTGAAAAAGGACGTCTGCCTGAATTTGAACTTTATGAGCTGGTAGAGAGACTGACACCGGAGGTTTTAAGAGTGTTTAAGGGAGAAAAATTCACAAAAGTAGTTTGCATAAATGTCGACTTCTATTCAGGATTTGTTTATGCATGCCTCGATGTTCCCAAGGAACTTTATACTCCGCTGTTTGCTGTTGCAAGAGTTTCAGGGTGGTGCACTCACCGTATTGAGGAGCTGACATTTGCTGCAAAAAGGATTATTCGTCCGGCTTTCAAAAATGTCTATGCAAAACAGCTATATGTACCAATGAACGAACGCTAAAAACAGACATATTATGAATCAGACTGATGAAAAATATGATGTGCTCATTGTAGGAGGAGGTGTTGTAGGTACCGCCCTGCTTTATACACTAAGCAAATATACAGATATTAAAAATGTATGTTTAATTGAGAAGTACTCAGATTTTGGTCTGGTTAATTCAGCATCCTATAATAACAGTCAGACACTGCATTTTGGTGATATAGAAACTAACTATTCTATTGAGAAGGCCAGAAATGTGAAGAGGATGGCCGATATGGTAATGAACTACCTTGAGAGGGAAAAGGACGCCAATGAAGGTCTCCGCGTGTTTAGTAAATTTCCTAAAATGGTTCTTGCTGTCGGAAAGGAACAAGTTGAAGGCCTGAGGAAAAGATATCCTCCCTTTGCTGAATTGTTTCCAAAGCTTAAAATGATTGAAAAAGAAGAGATCGGGCAAATCGAGCCAAGGATACTCGAAGGGAGGGACCCTGATCAGGAGATACTTGCACTCGTAACTGAAGACGGTTATACTGTTGATTTCAAGCAGCTTTGTCATTCCTTTGTTAACAATGCACTTAAGAAGAACCCTTTACTTAGTATAAATCTCAGTACTAAACTGCTCAAAATCTCCAAAACCGGGGATCATTATACTGTTACTACCAATAAGGGAATAATAAAAGCTGCAACTGTAGTAATTGCCGCCGGTGGTCATAGCCTTATGATAGCTAAATCACTCGGCTATGGGAAAAACCTTTCTATCCTTTCAATGGCCGGTAGTTTTTATACCGGTCCTAAAGTTCTCAATGGAAAGGTCTATACAATACAGCAGCCAAAACTGCCTTTTGCTGCAATTCATGGTGATCCTGAGGTTCATAGCGCCGATGTTACAAGATTTGGACCGACCGCAATGCCAATATTCCAGCTTGAACGTCATAACTGGCCCTCATTCTGGGAATACTGGAAAACATTCGGACTTGGACTCAGTCCGGTGATAAGTCTTTCAAAGATCATTTTTGACAGAGTACTCTTCGCTTATGTATTCATGAACTTCCTGTATGATCTTCCGTATTTCGGAAGAAGGTTGTTTATCAAAGAGGTGAGGAAAATAGTACCGTCACTTAAGCTTTCAGAGCTGAGATTTGCAAAAGGAATTGGCGGGACAAGGCCTCAGATTGTAAATAACACGACACGGAAACTGGAACTTGGTGAGGCTAAGCTGGCAGGTGACAATATTATATTTAATATCACCCCTTCGCCAGGTGCTTCAACTTGCCTGGGAAATGCATTCACGGATGTTTCCAAACTTGTTGAATTCCTGGGGAACAAACATAAATTCGACAAGGAAGGTTTTGAGAAGGATCTTTGTTGAAAACGTTATTTAACCACAGAGTTCACAAAGTTCTCACACAGAGATAAAACCTTAATTATTATTTCTTTGTGATCTTTGTTTGTGCCGTGAAGATAAGAATTTAACTTAAGTTCTTTA
>CALMJY010000309.1 GCA_937864815.1 uncultured Bacteroidota bacterium | reverse complement strand
TAGACCCCCAAACCCCCCAGGGGGGCTAAACATGCACGGTTTTTAAGTCCCCCTTGGGGGATTTAGGGGTGGATTTAGAAAAGTAAGGTTATTTTGAGAGTCCTTACAAGCCTATTAAAAATCATTGTTTATATTTACTTCTGCCTAAAAATCAATATTCAGACTCTGCTTCTTGACAGGTAACCTTATAAAGCGAATGATCTTTAGCCTGTTCATTCAGGCAGGATTGCTTACATTTTTCACGTCAGGTATATCCGCCCAGGAATACTCCTTGCGTGAATATGGTGTAAGGGATGGTTTGCCTCAGAGTCAGGCTTATATTATATATCAGGACAGCAGGGATTTTATCTGGATATCCACCAAAAATGGTCTTTCAAGATTTGATGGAATAGACTTTGTAAATTACCACCTTAAAGATGGTCTTCCCTATAACATTGTAAGTGATGCTTTTGAAGACTCCCGGGGCAGGTTATGGGTATTTACTTCCAAAGGATTGTCTGAATATACAGGAGACAATTTTATTTTTTATCCGCCCGGAAATGAATTTTCAGGAACACGATTCACGGGATCATCGTATCCTACATCAATCAGTGCAACAGCGTTTTTTCTTGCTGAGAATCCCCGTTATCAGAACATGAGGATTATTTATTTTGATTCAGGTGTATATAAGGATTATTCTTCACAATTTGTTTCTCTTGATACTCTCAGAGTAGAGGAAATGTACTACGATTCCGCCTCATCGGAAATGATACTGACTGATAAGGATCAGCTTATATATTCATGGAAAAACAATGAGTTGATGAAATTGCCGGTTAAAAACGTAAAAAGAATTATTGATAAAGATAATGAACTTCTGTTCAAGACCGGAATGGAGGTTTTTTCATATACTGATGGTGTGGTTACAGGTATTGAACCGGAGCAGTCAGTCGGATGGCAAAATGGGGATCTGATCAATTTTGGTAATGAAGCGGATGTACAATATTTTAACGGGGAAAAAAGTGTAAGTATCAAGGTACCCTTCAAGTTATTATCTGTTTATACTGACAGGGAAGGTATGCTCTGGATGTCATCCGAAAGCAACCTTTTCAGGCTGCATTTCCCGGCATATCAATTGTGGAGCACAGAATCAATTGGAATGACTGTTCCATGGGCCATCTGCCCTGATAAGAATGGAAACATATGGATTGGCTCCCTGTATTCCGACCTTAAAGTTTTTAACGGATCAGAATTTACCGGCAGGAATGATTATAAAAAGGTTGCAGGTAAAGATCTTTTCTTTTACAAGGGGAGCAGGCTGATGTCAAATGGTGAGACCTGGCTTTCTACAAACTCCTGTGTCCTTGTTTGGAACGGAGAAAAATTTTCAAAATTGAATGCTATAGATGAAGATATTCAGGTTTGCTATATATATGAGGACCCTGATGATCATAAAATAATGATTGGTACAGATAAAGGTGTTTACATTATTCAAAATGGAATAATCACCCTCGAGACCCAGTTCATCCCTGATAAACTTGGTGTTATTGAGGGAGTTACCAAAGATGATAAGGGCTTTTACTGGATGTCCGGACACAATGGACTGGTCACAAAATCCGGTAAGACTTCCAATGAGTTTACTGACGATGTACTGCCCGGGTTTTTTACATATACAGTTGAAAAGGACAGATCAGGAGGAATATGGGTATCTTCTGAGGAGGGTTTGTATTTTAAAGGGAAGGAGGATAATAATTTCAGACATGGGCTCCCTGAACAAATTAATAAACCGGCAAATGTTGTATTTATTATTGACAGGTCACATCTTCTTGTCGGAAGAATTACCGATATCTGTCTGATTGATTTGGATAAGTTCTACAATGGTGAAAATGACTATTACCGTATTTATGATAAAACCGATGGTTATCCTGGTGCAGAATCACTCGATAATGGTATAATTAAAGGGAAAGACGGAGCTGTTTGGATACTTACTTCTGAGAACCTGGTAAGATTTGATCCTTCTATTTTAAAGAAAAACCTGAATCCTCCCTCGGTTCATTTAACAGGTTTATATTTTGAAACAGATTCCCAGACATGGGAACCCATAAAAAAGGGAGAATTCTACTATGGGATAAAAGAAGATCTCAGGTTAAGGAGAGATCAGTTTAAATTAAGGGTTACGTTTACAGGAATTTCCACATCAAACCCTGAAAAAGTAAGATATCAGTATCTTCTGAAGGGTACAGACAGTAAATGGTCCCTTCCATTTGAAAGAAGGGAAGTCATTTTCAGAAATCTTCAACCCGGTAACTACTCATTTCTGCTGAAGGCCATTAATGCAGACGGTGTTGCGACAGAGAAACCCCTGGAACTGAATTTTACTATTGCCAAAGCATTCTGGGAAACTTCAATTTTTACTATATCAGTCCTTTTACTTGTTGTGGTTATAACAGTTATTGTAACAAATATTCTGATAAAGAAAACACAAACCATAAATGAAGAAAAACAAAAACTTCGATCCGAACTCTTACGCCTGCAGATGAATTCATTTTTAAAGGAATTTGATCCTCACTTTACATTCAATGCCCTGTCATCGGTAGGCTCCCTTATTATGAATAATGACAGACAATCAGCATACCTTTACCTTACAAGATTATCCTCCTTATTACGGTCTTCCCTGAGGGACAGTACCTCGCTGCTGAAACCGGTTTCGGAAGAACTTCAGTTTGTAAGGAATTACTGTGAGCTTCAGAAGCTGAGATTTGGGGACCGTTTCAATTATTCCATACATGTTGACAATAATGTAAATATGTTGCTGGAAATTCCTAAAATGACTATCCAGACTTTTGTAGAAAATGCACTTAAGCATGGGATTGAGACCAGGAAAGATGGAGGATCGATTGACATTGTATTAACCCATCCCGGGGAATTCCATAAAATCTGTGTCAGAGACAATGGTATCGGCAGGAGTGCCTCAAAGGAAATGAATACAGCAGGAACCGGGCACGGAATTAAGACAATCAACAGGATTTTTGAGTTAACAGGGAAAAAAAGCATATCCGGTGCTACACTTGAAATAAAGGATTTGATAAATGATGAAAAGGTCTGCGGAACGGAGGTTATTATCATGATACCAGACCTCTGCAGTTTCCGGATTGATGAACTGACAGTAATAAGTGAGGATGAAGTCAGTTAATTTAATAGAGAGGAATAAGATATTGAATATTTTTTTCAGGTATTAACGCTACTGTAGCATTACACTTATATTAATTAGTTGCATATTTGTACTAGTGAGAGTCTGATAAAAGTGTAAAAGTAATGGGAAGGAAAAAGTTAACGGCAGTTATCATTGAGGATGAACAGAAATCGCTTGAACTTCTGAGAGACCTCATTAACTCAAATGGAGGAGTCAGGGTAACAGGCTATACTACAAACCCCGATGAAGCAATAGGTCTGATTGAAGAACTTAAACCGGATATATTATTTCTCGACATCAGGATGCCTGGTATGAACGGATTCGACATACTTGATGGGCTCTCAGAACTGAAGAGTTCTGCACCCGCTATTGTCTTTACAACTGCATTTGATGAATTTGCAGTCAGGGCATTTGAATATGCTGCATTCGATTACCTGCTTAAGCCGATTGATCCCGGGCGCCTTACTCTTACCATAAATAGATGTTTAGCCTTAAAACAATCGGGATCAAACCAGCAGCCCCAGTTATTAAAAGAGGTGCTTAATAAATTGATTTACAGAAATGTATCGGGAATTATCATAATAGATCCTTCCGAACTTGTGTATGTTGAGGCTGCCGGGAACTACTCGAGTTTCAGGCTCAGTGATGGCAGGAATGAAACAGTTACAGTTTCTCTTGGTAAAGTGGAGGAGCAGCTTGATCCCATATACTTTTTCAGAACAGGCAGAACCTTTGTAATAAATCTGAGGTTCCTGAAAAAAATAAATTCAAAAAAACGTGAGTGTATTCTTCACTCAAACGGGAATGATTTCAAATGCGATATCTCGCATGATAAGATAAAGATTCTTCTCGAAAGGCTGAAAAACAGCTGACGATCTCTGATGGCGGCATCCAATAACTTCCCTTATAATTATCAGGAGTTATCAGATAAATACCAGCTTCTGGATATATTGGGAAAGCCAGGGCAACTTACTCCTTCCAGCCGGAGTTAATTGACCATACCTGGCCGATAGTATAAATCTATAATTAAGCATCTAATGTTTTTGAACATCAGGCTAAATTTGGTCAAGGTGCCCGGCTTTTGCATTAAACCCAAATTGTCTCACTGCTTTCAGGGCAATACCCGATATGAATGAAATGCTGCTGAAAACAAATTTCCGCCTGGATTCTATTTATCAGCTTTTATAACTTGCCCTGAATCACCATATTCCCATATCTCAGCAATTTTACCGTTTTCAAATCTTTTAAAATGCATCCCTTCAAAAGTAACTGTATCTCCTTGCCACTCCATCCTTCTGAAAAATCTTGTAGCTACCCAATCTCCTTCGGCAATCTGGTAAAAAATAGAATCCACTTTGTACCTGCCATTGGTCAGGTATTGTCTGTGATTTTCTCTATTCCATGTATGCCGGCTCTTTTCATTCCGACCAATGAAATTGGCAGTTAGGATAGCATCAATATTAGCAGGATTTAGCTCATGGTACTTAGCAGCTATTTCTTTATTCTTTTGGGCTTCATTTTTCTTCTGACCCTGCAAACTAGCTGACACAAAGATCAGGACAAGTGTGATGAATAAGAAAGCATTCTTTTTCATATACGACAGATTTAAGTGAATAATTAAGAAATGAGATAATACTAAATATTATATCATTACTGTATAATGATTTTTCAACAAAAAATTTAAAACAAAATTAAATCACAGAAAATGCAAAGTCAAGTTTATTTTAGTAAGTCATTTTATTGGTTCATTAATCAATTGGAAAATCCGGTCACTCAGATAATCTCATTCCGGATTAGCAGAAGAAGTAATTCCGCAAATGATTGAGCACCATAATCCTGCATGTAAACAGCACAATACAAGCACTAACCGGGAAAACAATTTATATCATTTGGGACAGCACTCAAAAACCGGAATAAGATGCTCACGGACACCGGAACCTCCAATAATCCTGAGTTCAAAACAATTATTAATCATGCAAAGGATAAGGTTGAAAAATCAAGGTTAGAGGTTGACGAGATGAGGAAGCGTGGGGAGATTGATCTGTGATAATACGTACATTCCAAAGTTTATAAGACAAACAAACATCTGTCAGGGAGGTCAATATAGTTTAGGGAGGGCCATATTTCAAAAAGGGAAAGTCATTTTTCGCAGACCCGCCACATTTAAGAAAGCATTCTTTTATGCCTCATGGTAAAATAAAATTGACTTTGCTTTCTTTCGGATGTAACTTGCATCATAATTGCACATTACAGCTATTAAATTTCATTAATCAATTAAAAATTGTTCACATGAAAAAAATAGGTTCGATCACAATGATTGCTGTATTCTTTTTACTCTGTACAAATGGATTACGAATACAGGCACAAACTACACAGGCAAAATCAAAATCTACACAGGATACTACAAAAAGTAAGCAGGCAACTTCGAAAACTACGCAAACAAAAACCACACAACCTGCTTCGAAATCTACACAGGGGTCAACAAAAAGTACACAGACTACTTCAAAAACTACGCAGACCCAATCAAAAACCACACAAACTACTTCAAAATCCACTCAGGCTACATCAAAAACTACACAGACCAAGCCAAATTCAACTCAGACTGGTTCAAAACCTGTACAGGCAAATTCAAAATCCCAGGGAGTGAGTTCAAAATCAGAAACAGTTGCGAAA
The DNA here is from genome assembly GCA_937864815.1 of uncultured Bacteroidota bacterium. Lineage (GTDB taxonomy): Bacteria > Bacteroidota > Bacteroidia > Bacteroidales > VadinHA17 > LD21. The sequence continues at coordinate 6,889 of CALMJY010000309.1, read as the reverse complement.
GCCAAAGATGCTGAAACTGTAACAATAGGAGGAAAAACCTGGGCAATTGCAAATCTGAATGTAAGTACCTTTCGGAATGGTGATACAATTCCGGAGGCGAAAACGAATGAGGAATGGGTTGCAGCAGGTGCAGCAGGAAAACCCGCGTGGTGTTACTATAATAACGATCCTGCAAACGGGAAAAAATACGGCAAATTATACAATTGGTATGCTGTGAATGATCCCAGAGGACTGGCTCCCGCCGGCTGGACCATATCGGATAATAATGACTGGGCAGATCTGGCTGACAATTTAGGGGGACAATCAATAGCCGGGGCAAAGATGAAAAACTCTACGGGATGGACTGATGGAAACAATGGATCTAATTTAAGTGGTTTTACAGGTCTGCCGGGAGGTTACAGGATTGAGAACGGATTATTTAAAAACATGGGAAGCATCGGAGTCTGGTGGACCACTTCTGAGGGTAAAAATCTGACCTCATATGACTTCTACCTTATGCAAGGTAGCAATTTAGACCGGAGCAGCAGTCCCAGGCAACGCGGGGAATCTGTCCGTTGTCTGAAGAAATAGTTTACCCTGTAGCTGGAAAAAACGCTGGCATATACCAGCCTTCTCCGGTACAGACAGACCATCTCAATTAATTGATTGGTAATAGCATAAGGTAGTCAGCTTATACTCCCGTTAGCAAAAATGAATCCAACCTCCGAAATAATTGATCAAGATATTACCAAATTGGTAACTTTTCATAATCATTGCCTTAATTAACACAGGCAAATGAGAGTAATTGCGAAAAAGATACTCCAAGATTTCCGGGGAAAACAAAATGACTCAGAAGAACAACTAAAAACCTGGTATAATGAAGCTTCAAAATCTTTTTGGACTTCTCCCAATGATATAAAAGCAGAGTATCAGAGATTTTCAATCGAAAGAGAAAATTAAACCTTAGGATGATTAGAAATCTTCATGACAAAATGAAGATACCATATGAATCATTATTAGCAGATTACAAATAAACCACTTCTGCTGACAAGTATGTGTATTCAGATGCTTGGTGATGAATTTCCAATAAAGTAGAGAACCATTTATTTAAGGGCGCTGCATTTTTATTTGACTCGCATTCAACTCTTTCATAACTTTATGGAAATAAACCATCTTCATGGGAAGCCTTATCCCCAGATATGAATATGACATTTTTATCAGTTATCGTCAAAACGATAACAAGTACGATGGTTGGGTGACCGAGTTTGTAGCTAACCTTAACAAGGAACTTGAAGCTACAATCAAGGACAAGGTTACCGCCTATTTTGATGCCAATCCTCACGACGGTTTGTTGGAAACACATGACGTAAATGCCTCGTTAAAGGATAAACTTAAATGTCTGATTTTCATTCCGATCATATCACGTACTTATTGTGATCCCAAATCATTTGCATGGGAACATGAGTTCAAAGTATTTGTTGCTCAGGCTTCAAAAGATCAATTTGGACTGAAGATAAGACTGCCTAATGGAAATACTTCAAGCAGAGTACTACCTGTGCTGATCCATGATCTGGATCAGGATGATATTAGTCTATGTGAATCAGATCTGGGCGGAGTACTCAGGGGAGTAGATTTTATTTATAAATCAGCCGGTGTAAACAGACCATTAAGATCAACCGAGGAGAAACCACAAGATAATCTAAACCGAACAATTTACAGGGATCAGATAAACAAAGTCGCTAATGCAGTAAAGGATATTATTCAGGGCCTAAAGGCTGATTCTTTCCCGGTTGAGAAAGTAAGTACTACTCCTAAAGAACCTAAAGAGAACCAAAAAGGAAAGGATGATACTGAAAGGCAGAAAATACCGATTAAAACAAACAGGATAAAGTTATTAATCCTATTGATCGCTTTTCTGATTATTACAGTTATAGTTTTAACGAAGGTTTATAAGCGTGATACATTGGACAAACTGAGATCATCAGATGAAAGGATAACTGTCGCTATTATGCCATTTACTAACATGACCAATGATACCTTATTTAATGTCTGGCAGGAAGGAATTCAGAATATTTTATTCAGCTCAATGACTAATACTCCGGAAATTAAAGTAAGACATATTGAAATAATTAATAAGCTAATCCGAAGCAGAGGTGTGACTAGCTATGCTTCTTTAACTCCTTCATTGGAAAGTGCAATTTCAAAGAAAATAGATGCAAATGTCATGATTTATGGAAATATAAATCAGGCTGGCCCAACAATAAGATTGAATGCACAATTAATCAATTCAAAGAATGAAGAAGCTCTCAGATCATTTATTGTGGATGGGACATCTGAATTGATTTTGCAAACAGCAGATTCTCTTTCCCGAATGATACAAGACTTTCTTATGGTATCAAAATATAATGAAATTACTGCCACACATCTTAAAGGGACCACAAAATCTCCTGAAGCATACAGATATTTTATTTATGGAAGAAAAGCGTTTTATGAAAAAGACTGGGCAAATGCAAGAGATATGTTTTTGCAAGCTATAAGCCTCGATTCAAATTTTATGGAAGCAAAAATAAACATCCCTTTTACATATGAACTTCAGGGTTTGAGGAAGGATGCAAGAGAATCTTGTCTTAAAGTTTGCGAAAGTATTCAAAACTATGGTAAACACAATACCCTGACAATCAGGCATAAGGTGATGGTCAGTTTTTTACATGCATACTGGTTCGAGACACCCAATGAAGAAATTAAATACATTAAACAATGGATGGACGTTGATGATTCTCCGGAGCTTTACACCCAGTTGGGAATTGCATATGAAAAAATGAGGCAATGGGAAAAAGCTGTCCCTAATTACGAAAAAGATCTTGAGGCATACCTTAATCTGAATCTTAAACCTCCGGCTGCTTTTAATTATACCAATCTTGGATGGGCCTACCATATGACCGGACAGTATAAGAAAGAAGAGAAGCTTTATAAAAAGGCATTTGAGGACTTTCCTGATGATCCTTCTTTGTATTTCTATCAATCAATTTTATCGATATCACTAGGACAAAATGAGCAGGCTGATGATTTCATGAAAAAATACGTAGTCCTGCTTAAGGAAAGAATGGTGTCAGATGCAGGTATAAACTACTCTCTGGGAAAGATATACCGCGATGCAAAACTATTTGATAAAGCAGAAGAGTTTTTCAGACAATCTGTTCTGCTTCAGCCTGAAAATCCTAACAGGCTCTACTTCCTGGCCAGTTTATTGATAGATACAGAGCGGAACATTAATGAAGGGTTGGACCTAATTGAGAAAGCGATAAAACTAGCCCCGGAAATTAATTCAAATAATTATCTCTTTTTAGACACTAAAGGCTGGGGACTGTACAAACAGGGAAGATTTAATGAATCATTAGAGTGTCTTGAAAAGAGCTGGGAACAGAAGGATATGTATAATCATGAATTATTTCTCCATCTGGAAGCAGCAAAAAAAGCTGTTGCAGGACAGAAAAATTGACAGTAATTTATGGCAAGCATAATTCAAGAATATAACTACGACATTTTCATCAGCTACCGTCAGAAGGACAACAAATATGACAGCTGGGTAACAGAATTTGTTGATAACCTCAAAAAGGAGTTAGGTATCATTAAAATTAGGAATCAGTTCTGACGCAAGCCGCATATGCTGAAAAGTATTCTTTATCCCCTTGTTAAAATAAAATTGACTTTGGCTTTTTGCTGTTGTAACTTGCATCATATTTTTGATTAACAGTTATTTAATATCTCCACTAACCAATACCAAATTATATGAAGAAGATTTATTATTTAACGATTGTTGCAGCACTTCTAATAGTTGCTTGCCAACAAACACCAAAAACTATCCCTGTCGATATTGCAGGTGAAAAAATCGCTATCTCTGCTTTGTTTGATAAATATAACTCAGCATTTAAGGCAAAAGATGCGGCAACCTTGACAACATTATTAACTGATGATGCATTAAGTTGCGGAACTGACCCATCAGAATTTTGGAATAAGAAGCAAATCACAGATTTATTGACACAAAGCTCTGCTGATACAGCTCTTAAAATTAATTATACATATAGTAGGCGAGAGATTAGAGTTGCCACTGATGGTAATTCAGCAATTGTAGTGGAACAATCTATTATGCCTTTTCTAAGTTCAAAAATTCCTATCCGTACCGTATATAATGCAGTAAAAACAAATGATATTTGGATGATTGATTTCATAAGTTGGAATTTCATTCCTATAAATGAGGATATACCAAAACTGAATAAGGCTGTAGAATAATATTCATTTTTTTTTAAAGTATCCAGATTACTTATTCGAATTTGAATGCCTCAAGTCTAACATTTTGGGGCATTTAAATTTATTAATATACAGATATTTGACCGCATTGTAGCCACATCAGTGTTTGTTGGATGTTGCTCTAATTAATTATGTGGTGAACTAATGATTTTATTGACTTTTACGGTTAATTGGTTTAACTTACCTAATTATTCTGACTTACAGGCATTTTAGTTTTATTCAAGAACCAATACTCAAACTTATGAAAACAAGACTCGGAAGAAGTTTTAAAGTGGTTTTTTCACCAAAAACTATTTCATTTACATTTATAGTACTAATTCTATTATCGACTTCATTTACAATCCAACAAAAGAAAACAATTACTATAAAAGAAGGTTTTGTGGGAATGATTGGATATGGTTCATTAATGTCATTAAAAAGTATGGAATCATCCTTGGGTCGACAATACGATGATTCTGTGTATACAGTCCACTTAAAAGGCTTTGTTAGAGCATGGACAAGTTATCGTCTATTTAACGACCCAATAAAAAGCGATTCGAGCCGACCAAAATTTTATGGTTTTATACTTCAAGACAACGATAGTATACCATTTGATGGCATTGTCCAATTAAATGTTGAATCCCACAAGAGTCAGAGTATAAACTGTATTCTGTATATTGTATCAAATGAAGATATTATCAAATTCGATAAAAGAGAATTCGATTATGAGAGAATTGATGTCACCGATAAAATAGAGGAATATAATATTATTGGTGGCAAAGTATTTATGTATCAACAGAAACCTGATTATTACGATAAATCCATTATAAATAAAAGCAAATTTATTGTTGTTATAGAGTTTGTGGAATCTATTACTACGACTTGCGATGAAATTGGGAATAATTTCAGAATTGAGTATGATAATTCTACCCTTCTACCACTTTTTCAAATTGTAGCCTCACAGAAAATTACATGGAAAACTGTTAACTAAATAATCTTGAAATCTGACCTTAATGGCTTACACTACAGGGGATGTAGTACTTGAAAATAATTTTATAATATATTAATATGCTGATATTAGTTGATTTTTTTACCTCATCAGAATTTATTGGATGATGCTCTTATTTGTTATGTGGTGATTTAAGGAATTATTTGACTTAGCCTTTTTATTGGTGTAACTTGCATCATATTTCTGACTTTTAGTTATTTGTATTATTCATAAACCAGACCACAATCAAATGAAAACAAGACTTATTTTTTTGGTTATGCTTATTGTCTGTTTTTCATGCGGAACAAACAATAAGCCTGTATCTGATGCACAGAAAGTGAAAATGATTGGTGAAGTAAAAGAAGTCATCAATACTATTATTAAAGGTGCTGAAGAATCAAATCTTGATTTAGCGATGTCTGCATGGCAAAATACGCCTGATTTTATATACATAAACAATGGGAAAATATATTCCTATCAGGAAGTTAGGGATGGATTTAAAGATATGTTCAATTCCCTGCAGAATCAGGAAGGCACATTTAAAACTGAAAAATACTCGGTTCTTGATAATTCAACAGTCCTATATACCACAAATTCTAAATGGTTAATGAATTTTAAAGATGGTCGTGTTTTACTTCAAGAACCTTGGATTGTTCAGTTTGTTTTTCAAAAAATTGATAATGAGTGGAAAGTAATAAGCAGCATTGAATCAGGTACTGAAAAGATTATAAAGCCAGGAGAGACTCCAAAAGAATTAAATCAGATTGAATTACATAAGCAATTTATTGGTTATTGGAAGAGTGAAGTGGCTAAAGACACAACCTGTTTTTGGGATGTGAAATCTTATGGTACAGGGTTTGAAAGTTATTTTAAGTATGTTGCCATAGGAAAAATAGTTATGGAAGGGAAGTTACTTTGGGGTTATGACAAAAATCTTGATAAATTCAATATGTCTGAAATGATTAAAGGAATGGATAATATGTTTTATTCATCATGGTTCATCTCTAAAAATAAATGTGCCATGTTTTCCCTTAATGATATCTCTAATCCTGATATGGCATCCACGAAATGGGAGGTGGAATTTAAATCTCCTGATACCTTCGTGCAAACTACAATAGTGAACAACAAATCAGTTAAAGTCGATACATTTAAAAGGATAAAATAAATGTTCTTCACATTAATTGAATGCTCCAATGAATGTACCTTGGAGCATTTTATTTATAATTAATCGATACACAGATAATAAATTTATTTTACGCCACATAAATGTTTCTCTGATGTTGCACTAATTTAATATGTGGTGAATTAAAGAATTATTTGACTTCGAGTTTTTAGCGGTGTAACTTGCTTAAATTATTTGATTTCAATTTTTTCGGTATAGGATAATAACCATTTAAACTATGAAATCATGAAAACAAAAGTTTTTTTAATGTTTTGTGTCATCTTGATTGCTGGATGTACTAATCAGACACACAAACCATTGACTGATGAAGAAAAAGCAGCAATAATTAAAGAAGTAAAAACAGATTTTAATGCAATGATTGAGGCATGTAATAAAGTTGATGTTGAAACTGCTCTCAAGTTCTTTTGGGATTCTCCCGATTTCATTGGTATTGGTGTTGACGGAGTGATAAT
>CALMJY010000308.1 GCA_937864815.1 uncultured Bacteroidota bacterium | reverse complement strand
AAGGGGGACTTAAAAACCGTGCATGTTTAGCCCCCCTGGGGGGTTTGGGGGTCTAGGCGATAAATTGAGAAAGCCACAATAATATTAATGCAAAATCCTGGCTCTGATTGTATGAGGTATATTTTTGAGGTCATTCAGGACAGAAGCATCAAATTTACTTTCTGTTTCCATTATAACATAACCTATATCAGGATCCGTCTGCAGGTATTCCGCAGAAATATTTATACTTCTTGATGCAAAGAAATTATTCAGTTCACGAAGCACACCAGGCACATTTCTGTGTATATGCAGAAATCGCTGACTTGAATCATTTGGCTGAAGTGAAATCTCAACAAAATTCACTGCTCCTATTGTTGAGCCTGTGTCACTGTATTTGACAAGTTTCTCTGCTACTTCAAGACCAATATTTGCCTGCGCCTCCAATGTGCTTCCTCCAATATGAGGGGTAAGAATTACGTTATTGAATTCCTGAAGATCATTTACAAAGGGTTCATCATTTGACGTTGGTTCTTCAGGAAAAACATCGGCCGCGACTCCAGCCAGGTGCTTGGATCTTAGTCCCTCTGCAACAGCTTTATAGTCAACAACATCACCACGTGAAGCATTTATCAGGCATGCACCTTTTTTCATAATTGCAACCTCATCTGACGAGATCATATTCCTCGTAAGCTCGGTCGAAGGAACATGTATTGTTACCGTATCTGCTATTTTCAACAGTTCATTCAGCGACGCAACCGGATGAGCATTTCCAAGGCTTAGCTTTTTCTCAATATCATAGTAATAGATCTTCATACCCATTGCTTCTGCAAGTATTGAAACCTGAGAACCAATATGACCATAGCCAATAATCCCCAGAATCTTTCCCCTCACCTCAACGGAATTATTGACAGATTTCATCCATATTCTGTTATGTGCCAAAGCATTACGCTCAGGAATCCCCCTCATAAGCATTATACATTCGGCAATTACCATTTCTGCCACGGAGCGTGTATTTGAAAAAGGGGCGTTAAACACTGGTATACCCATCATTTTTGCCTCCTGCACATCTACCTGGTTGGTTCCGATACTGAAGCATCCTATTGTAAAAAGTTTAGGTGATTTTGCCAGAGTGATTTTCCTGAGCTCTGTACGGCTTCTTATACCGACAATATGAACATCATGCAGCTTTTCATTTAATTCCCTGCCCGACAATGCTTCTTTTAAACATTCAATATTAGTGTATCCGTTCTCTCTGAAGTGGTTTACAGCATTTTCATGTACACCTTCAAGCATCAGTACTTTTATTCTGCTTTTATCCAGAGAAAACTTTCTATTGCTCATCACAAAGGCCTTTTTGATTAAAAAGTCAAATTTAATTCATTTTTTTACTTTTAAAATGAAAAAGGGCTATCTGTAATGATTAATATAGTTGATAATTCTCTTTTTTTGTATTCTGAACCCCTCCCTCACCCTCCCCTTAAACAAATAAGGGGAGGGCACAAATTCGTTATTTCCTTTTATGTTTCTCCCCTTCCCTTACTGTTTAAGGGAAGGGTCCCGATCGCTATCGGGAGGGGGAAGGGTTAAGAAAATAAAAAATCTAACGATTTAACTTTTTTATTAATGATTACTGATGCTTTTAAAATGATAATAAAGAGTTGAATTACGTAAAATATTAAACATCGACCCTGACAGCCCCTTTTTGCCTGATGAAAAGTTTATGGCAGGATCCTTTACCAAAGGCATGTTCAAGTATCCTGATATATTCCTCAACAAGGGATGAAGGGACGAATGCCTGTATAGTACCGGCAAAGCCTCCTCCGTGAACACGCCAGGCACCCGATCCTTTCAGCAGATTCTCACTAAGTGCCAGAGCAAGAGCTACTCCCTGCTCATGAACATTGCTTACAGTGTATATATTCTGATTATACATATACGAACTGAAACCTGACTCCGTTACCATACGCAGAAATGATCCGAAATCAGATGATTCAAGTGCCTCAACCTGCTTAACAACACGCTCATTGTCGCCATGAAAATGAATTGATCTGAGGATTGCCCTGTCACCAGTCTTGTTTCTTAAAACAGGAATTGCTTCAATAACTTTCTCAAGAGAGGTCTGTCTCTGTATATTTGCCCCCAGTTCTTCAGCAACTTTTTTCATCTCATTATAAACTGCAGCATATTCGGGAGTCAGATTATCATGACTGCCTCCTGTGTCAGTTATGATCAGAGAGTATCCCGTTGAGAGAAAATCAAAATTTACTCTCTTTACTATCGGTTTTGAAGGATCTTCAAAATCAATGGTAACAAGTCCGCCGCATGAACAGGCAGTCTGATCCATGAGTCCGCATGGTTTACCAAAATATTTATTTTCTGCATACTGACCAATTAATGCATTCTGCACCGGATCAAGCTTACCTTCATTGAAGAGGTGGCTTATAATAGCACCGATGAGTACTTCAAAGGAGGCAGAAGAGCTTAAACCTGATCCTTTTGGTACCCTGCCATCAATAAGTGCATCGAAACCGCCTGTCTTGAACCCGAGCTCACTCATCCGGGCCGCAACTCCTCTTACCAGTGATGCTGAAGTATGATGTTCACCGGCAACAACTGCCAGTTCAGATAAATTGACAGAAAATGCCGGGTAACCAACCGATTCGATGCGAATAACATTAGTGTTGTTCACCGAAGCAACAGCCACATTATCAAGATTTACCGCACCTGCAAGTACCCTTCCGTAGTTATGGTCGGTATGATTTCCACCTATCTCCGTTCGTCCAGGAGAGCTGAAAAACACCGGTTCCGATGCATCGGAGAATCCTGCAAACCGCTCAAGAAGAGAGGTATATCGAAGAAGCTGGTCGTTTAAAACAGATTTGTCCGATCCGTAAAGATCCTTAAAAACTTTATTATCAGGTCTGTTTATCCTTTCTTTCAGTAATTCAATTTTATTCATTTTATAACCAGGTATTTCGTTTTTTTACCACGAAGGCGCACATAGTTTATCACAAAGGTGCGCACAAAGGAAGAAATATTATCAATATTCAGAATGTCTATTTTTCTGACAACAATTCCATAATGTTTCTTCTGTGAGCCCGGAAGGCTTCAATATTGTTATCGTATCTGTTGAAGCTGTAAATAACCTTATTGATTATTTCCCTGGCTTTTACAGAATCTTTTTTCTCAAGCATCCTGAAAAGTTCATAATCAACAATACCGTCTCTCATTGCATCATAACGGATTGAACTGAATAGCTTACCGTCTTTCGGATAGATTATCCAGCTGTCGCCCCCGGGAAGAATATTTCCTCCTTCATATTGTATGGATGTCTGCTCACCAAAGGGATCGGAAACGTTCCAGTAATTAAGTCCCCAGTGAAGATATCCAGGTATATTGTATTTATAATTAACCCAGTGTATATATCTGGTACGGAGCAGGGGAAGCTCAATGAATCTGTTCACATATTCACCCTTAGGTGAAAGGCAGGTATAGAACCAGGCTTCTTTACCTTTTTTATTCTGTTCATTATAAAAAGAATAATCCCTGTCCATGAAATCAAGCTGTGGCACCCATATATCAAGCACATCACCCAGATTTTTGCTGTGACATGCATCAATAAATTTAAAATCAGGGACCAGTTTTCTGACAAATTTTGCAATCTCAACATAACTTTTGATATTCTCCTCAATGGGTTCATCGGCAAGATGCTGGACATATATTTTATCCCATCCTTTCTCCTTTAGGTGATTATTCAACTGAGGGAAAAATTCCTGATAAAACTCTCGGGCAGAAGGATCAGAAATCGGAAGATTCAGGAATTTCTTTGAGGGATCATTCTCTTTATTGGGAACCATGACAACAAATTGTGAAAGCCATGTGCTTTCCCTGCCTCCGATATGTCCTCCTTCAATTCTTCCTATAACGCCTTCCTCAATAAAAATCCCAACAACCTTGTCGAATCTTGCAAAATCAATGTTCCATTTACCATTTTCATATTTGAATTCTGAGAGGGCAAGAGGGGAAATGATGGCAACATTCTGATGATATTCAGCCATTTTGGCTGCAAGTGTCCTTATATACTCCCAGTGCTTGTCTGAATATTCGTCGTAAAGGTTTCCTCCATTCATCCATCTCAACTGACCGGGACTAATAGAAAACCAGTTAGTTACCCATAATGTAGGTTTTTCAGGAGTGACAGGATAAACCTTTATCCTGTAATCTTTTGAAAGGCTGAATTTCTTTTTACCAATTGTACCCGTAACAGTAACCACCCCATTATATTCTCCTGAGGATGCATCTGCAGGCACAGGAACTGATATCCATATCGGCTGCGTATTACCAAAATCTACATTTACGGACTCCTGTTCCAGGACAGGATCAGGATAATAACCAGATGATGAAACAATTCTGTCGCGTGAATAATCCCATATTGTCCGTCCGACTTTTACATATCCGACAAATCCGGTTTTAGCCTCCGGGAGTGTTTTACCATCCATTGCTGCAGGAGACACTGAAACCCTCAGATCAGTTAAGGATAATGGAGAGCGTACTATGAACTGCAGTGTTGCATGCTCTCCGCGTACGACCTCAGCAAATGCTTCCTTAGGTGGAAAATAGGATGCTTCAGCAAGTACCTTTTCAAGAGGATCAACAAATTCAAATTCAATGTTGGTACTATCCTTTGACATATTGCAGCTTTGCTGAACCATCAGAACCAACATAAGAACTGAGACGATTGTAAGTCTCATGATATACCTGAACAGTTGCTTTTTCATATTAATTATTTTGAAATTGGTTTAATAATTTGAACAGAAAAATACGATTAAATAATCATAATGCAAATTTCACATAGTCTTCATCTGTGAAGGATAAAAGCAGAATAATGATACCTGATATTGATTATTGAACAATCAGATCTTTTCAGTTATTCTTTTCAGATTTTCAACGAGAAGAGGCAACTGTTCAAAGCTGCTTAATCTGATACCGCATGCTCCGCCGCCGGCATGTATTTCAACAAAATCAGGATCAGGTTTTATTCCAAACCTCTTATAAAATGCTTTTCTGATAAAATCCTTTACATCTTCCGGATCAACTTTTTGCCGGTCTATATGAACCTGAAAATAATCACCCTGGCCTGCTGCATTTATCCTTACTGCCACTGTATCTTTTCCAAAAGCACGCTTAATCATAGCCTCCGCTAAATCAATGAGGGCAAGACCACGGAAGAATCCTGATCCTTCAAGATTATGAAACTCCGGCAATGAATCTCCCTGAAGGTTATCATCATAAATTCCCTTATTGTAATCGAATGGTCTGGCACCTGTCCTGTTCAGCCACAAGTTTAGCAACTCAGGACCCTCAAAACCTTTTTCCCATGAGGCTATTACTTCCATTTCTTCTTTTGAAGGCAGATTTTCAGGAGATATTTCAAAACTGCAATCACCCCTCTGAGACCTGGAAACATACTCTATCCATTTATCCTGGTTATGAATAAGAAAAAAATTCTTTGACACTTCACCGAAAAGGTATGCAATCATTGCTCTTAAGGGGACTCCCTTCTCTTCCATTACTATGCCATTTCTGTCTGTTCTCCTGAAAACCGGCTCTCTCCATCCGTCAAAAAGTGAATTCAATGTTTTGTCAGCTTTAACAGAAGCCGATTCCTGATCAAGATGATTTACTTCCACCAGCTGACTGACATACCAGTCTTTTTTGTCAAGCACCCTGTTCCGTAGCTCATCCCTTGTGATAAGCAATGGGAGTTGTTGAAGTATACTGCATATCTGTCTTTTGCTGTCATCAGAAAGCCTGCCATCCTCCAATAGATCATCTTCAATAAGCTTAAAAAAATCTGTGTAAAGCGGAAGCTGAACCAGAATTGCAGAAATTTCAGCAGCTTTGCCGGTCATTTTTCTTACCTCAGTGGTCGTGAGGTAATCTGATGTTGAATTCTCAGCGTATGCCCCTCCTGACCATCGCCATGAGTTTCTGTCGCGATCCACACTGTACGGGAAAATAATCTGTACCCTGTCATAGGGAACTGGATAGGTACCAAGAATTCTGTAATTATCCCTGGGATTTGAAGAAATCAGAGCTCCCTGTCCTGCAATTCCCTTCTGTTCAGTAGCCTGATCGAGTGATCCGGCCCTTACTCCCGTACCATATTCTGCCTGGCATGCAAGGTGTACCATAAGATCCGGAGGAATTCCAAGATCAAAAAGTGCATTAATTGCATTTTTTGTTGCCACTGTTACAGCAGAAGAACTGGAGAAACCTCCCTGGGGAATATTACCTGTTGATACAATTTTCAGACCCTTGAAATTCTCTTTGCCGAGATACTCCTTCACTTTGGTTCCCATGTTACCGGTATGCAGAGTACGTATGGAGGCAAGAGCATTGCCAACCAGAGCGAAAGGCCTTCTCATATTGCTCGTTACCCAAAGGCTTGGAGGTGGCAGGGGAATTTTTCTTTTTCGTCTTTCTTCAAGCTCCTCTTCGCTGAAATAACCAAGTGATAACAGCAGGGACTCACTCATTCGTGTGCCAAAACTCTCGTAGGCTGACAAATCTGAAATTTCCTCCCCCGGATACATGAATACATTATCGGCCGGGAGAGAATTTATATTCTCTCTGTATTGATGTCGCATAGGTACAAGATGTATCCGGCCATCTTCTGCATCCTGTATCAGGACTATAATCTGCTCATCCCCTTCCCTGTCACCGGCACCGATAGGCATCTGCCATGCAGGACCAAAAAACCTTGACATATCCGGATGCATGAATGCTATACGCAGACGCCCCCCTGTGATTCCGATTCCTACTGGTTTAACGGGTTCAAAATCAACCTTTTCCTTTTTAATATGTACAATAAGTTCTTCTAACTGACGAGTTATGGACAGGACCTGTACCTGTGGCCTTCCTGCAATAATCTGACGGGCAGCATCCTCTGCCTCCACCTCCTCCGGAAACAGGAGGCCAATGCGGGACGAAAGCATCCCCTCCAGCATAGCAAGATCCATCGGCTGAGTAACATCAGATGTAAGGAGGTCATATTCAGGTTCATTCACAGAGGTGGTGAGAGTACGAATCTCGCCATCCTCCGCACTTATTGATTCAATTATATCAGTGAGGTAAAACTGTCCCTGCGCATTATCATTTGTAAGATTAGCGAGATGTCTGTACAATGTGACAGCCCGGATAACATAAAGGGGGCAATTGCCCTCCATCAGATTCAGAAGGGTATTTCTGGCTGCAGGATCAGTTTCAGATATTATGTCTTTCTCCTCAAGTATTCTGAGTACTTTTCCATTCTCATTTCTGATTACCCTGCCTTTCCCGCTGTTTTTGGGCGGCTCATAGATTGCCGACAGGAATGTCAGATCAGCCTCCTTCCCTCCCTCCTCATGGATCCTGATAATCTGTCTGAAAACAGATGAAGGTATTATTCTGTCACCCATTGTTATAACAACCAATGGATTTATTTTAAGGAGATCAGGCATGCAGAAAGCTTCAAAGGCAGCAAAAGCAGTGCCCCCGGCAGGATTATCAGTCAGTATATAAGTATTATCAGGACCGAGTGCTGACATGACATCTTCATGCCGGTAACCAACAATACTTATTATTGGTGAACTGCTTATCCGTTTAAAAGCATCTATCGAATGTCGGGCCAGAGGGAGTCCGTGAACAGGCTGTATGCATTTCGGTTCGGTTCCGAATCTTGTACCTTTTCCGGCAACAAGAGTTAGCAGTATTTTTTCTGCAGATCGAAATTTCTCAGTCCGTAAAGCAGTATGGTTCAGAATTTTATTCTCACTTATTCTGCCTGTCTTTCCAAGATTGCAATCACTCAGGTTCTCTTTATTTACCGGCATACTTATTTCAAAAGTGATATAAAACTCATCTTACTTGAATCTTTCCGAGAGGATACCATCCTTCTTCATCAATACCCTTTATTGCAAGTTTAATCATGGGCTTATGTTCCTGTATATCAACTATCCCTATCTGCAGCTCATAATTACCTGCGGGCAGATCACGAGGTATAAAGATCCCGTCATCGTACAGGTTATCACCCGGCATCCAGGTATTTATATCAGCATCAGTTATGAAAACCTCAGAAGTCTGATTGTTTTTGAGTCTTAGGGCCAGTAAATACTTTCTGTATACCGGAGCCACACCCTTGTTGTCCCACCAGGATTTAAACATCACTTTTTCACCTCTTGTTGCATATTCAGGATATGAAAAACTCCTGAGGACAAACCTGTAACCCATTTTTTTAAGCCAGTTGTCGATATAGGGCCTCCACGCTGCCGGGACTCCCGATGATTTAGCATTGAATGAGGAAATATGCCATTTAAGTGTTTCATCTATAATATATTGCAATTGTTCAACAGTATACCCCTGACAATACTGGCAGCTATCAAGCTTCCCTTTCCAGCTTTTAATAGTACCGCAAACCTCAAGGCTTACAGGTGCAGTTTTCCAGGCATCTTTCATTCCGAAATTAATTATCCCCTGCGGATAGGCATCATACATATGTGTCCATCCAGGATTATTTTTGTCTTCTGCCCAGAAGCCCAGGTCTCCTATGCAATCAACTCTCCATCCTACATTTGCCTGTGAAAGCCCGAATTTATTTGTCTTCTCATCAGTAAGCAGCATAATGAGAGGAGTCTTTTTGAAATTATCTGTGTATGCTTTTATGAGTGCTTCTCTGGTTTTATCACTGAGGATTTCAGATCCTCGTCCTTCACCCCAGAATCCTACAATTGAAAGGTCTACAGCTTCAAAATCAGGATGGCCGTCATACCTCTTTCCGATTTCTGCAATCATTTTTCCAAAGTATTGAGAATACCGGGGATCTTCTGCATCAACTCTCCATCCTGTGCCTTCGGTCAGCCACTCCTGCTTTTCTCCTGCCATTTTACGATACCATGCAGGCACATCGGTAGGATCATTGCTCTTGGTGCCCGAGCCATACGGAGCAATTCGGAGAAGTAGAGTCTGTTTCCTGTTATGAGCGGTTCTGAGCACATTGTCAATCATCTCCCAGTTGTATTTTCCCATCTCAGGTTCCACATATTTCCAGTAAACACGGAAATAGGCAATAGAAGTCATCGGGTGATCAGGAACCTCCAGGCTGCCTTTGAATTCCTGGTAATCAACCGGAAAACCTTCGGTCCATCCGACTCCCTCATTTGTTTTATCACCATTGAACCTCTGAAATGTCATAAAACCAATGCCCGGATTTGTAAGGACCTCACCTGAATCCTCAAAACGCACAGTAATTATATTCTGTGATCTGATTTCCCATTCACCGGCTAACAACAGTGAAAGCATGCACAATGTGAAAATGGTTCTTTTCATATCTTTTATTACAATAAAATGAAAAATGTCAGGAAACTATAATTCCAATTTAAAAATTGAATTTCTATCTGCCTGATTCAGTATACTTACGTACATGTTTGATGAAATTATCTCCAAGTGGTTTCGATAATTCAGGTTTCTGGGTTTCTTTTTCGGGATGCCACTGAACTGCCATCATGAAAGGTTTTCCTTCAGGGGATTTACGTTCCATAGCCTCAGCAACCCCATTTTCGCTGTATGCAGTAATCCTGAATCCCGGCGCAATTTTATCAATTGCCTGATGATGATAGCTGTTGACTGTATCACGGGCTATACCTGTCAGACTGAACAAAACAGAATTTTTGTCGATGTTTACAAGATGCGGGCATCCCGGTGCACCGGATGAAGACCTGTGGTTTACTGTTGTCCCGATGTCTGTCGGAATATCTGTAAATAATGTCCCTCCCATAGCTACGTTTAGGATCTGTTCACCTCTGCAAATACCAAAAACAGGCATTTTCAGAGCTACAGCTTTTTTTATCAGTGCAAATTCAAGGGAATCGCGGTAATCGTCTATCTCCTCGCACTTAGAAAGTTCATTTTCCTTACCGTACCGGGCAGGGTTTACATCCTCCCCTCCGGTAAGTAAAAGTCCTGAACAGGTTTCAAGCATTATCAGTGCTGAATCAATCTTCCTTCCGTACATATTGACAATTTGAACCGTCGGATCAGCTTTTTTCAGCCATGCTTCGTAAGTACCATATGTTTTGCTGACAGCAATTCTGATCTGTCCCTCAGAAATATCTGTATTGATCAGAAATATGAATAATGCAAGAAGGAGGGTGTATCTGCGCATCCGTTTAATATTTAAAATTCAGATAGAAAATCAGGGTAGAACCGGATCATCTGGGACCACGATTATCAAGGAGGAAGGTATAAAAGAGCAGGTGAGCTATCTTCTGCATTTCAGGGGAACAATTACCAAGGGCAACAGAGTTCTTCATTGCAAGTGCTTTCCAGTCAGGGGGAAGAAAGTCTATTCTGCTTGCCATGCCGTCTTCAGGTCCGGGTGCACAATATTTGGTATCAGCACCTGCTGTACTTATCCTTATAAGGCACATCGGGCATGGTTCTGCCGAGCTGAATACCGTGAGGCCGGGCTTATAAACATACATGTTCATATATTTTTTTGAATGCCAGCTGTCTTCAAATTTGGTCATAAGTGTCATTTCTGCATGAAGATCAGACCGGCTTTCCTGAATCTGGCTGTTATGGGCGGCTTCAATGATCTTTCCATTTTTGTCAATAAGTACAGATCCTATACCGTATCCTCCCTGCATTACACTTTTTAATGCCTGCAAATTGGCTGCTCTTGCATAAACATCATCTGAATACTCAGCAGAGGGTTTAAAATCAGTCAGATAATCATTAAGCTTAAGCAGAATTGTTTTATCCGGATCATCTTTTTTAATTCCGCAAGGCAGATCGGTCAGTTTTCCTATAAGTTCCTCCCTGGTATGGGTAATGAAATAAGACGGATCAACCCTGGTATTGCTGAGTCTATCATTTTGGGCATCAATATGATAAAACAGAACGAGAAAGCAACAAAACAACAGTGCTCTTTTCATAATATCCCTTTCTAACCTGATCCTCAACTGATAGTATAATTACTATAAAGTTAACGATAATAGTTTAAAATCTTACTTTTTTGATAAAAAAACCGTCTCAAAATCTAAATTTTCAGTATCAATTCTTTCTTCTCTTAATGAATATGAAGTCTTCACCCTCATCACCGACATTCTGAATTGTTAAATATAATATTCACCTCCTGAATTATCAATTGATTTTGACTTATTTTTGACCAGAGTTAAAAATTTGAGCATAAAACAGCTGAATGCATTTATGAATGATGTTAATATTACTGTCATAGGGGCAGGTGTTGTCGGTCTGGCAATAGCACAAAAAGTCACGGAGAGTCATGATAATGTCTTTATTATTGAAAAGCATAACACATTCGGACAGGAGACAAGTTCACGGAACAGTGAGGTTATACATGCCGGAATATATTATCCCAAAGACAGCCTGAAAGCAAAATTGTGCGTTGAGGGAAAAACCCTTCTTTATGAATACTCTGCAAAATATGATATCCCGCACAAGAAATGCGGCAAGCTTATTATTGCTACAACCGAGGAGGAGATTCATATTATTGAGGGAGTCCTTCAGACAGCAAGGAGTAATGGTGTTAATGACCTTATCCTGCTCGGCAGGGATGAGATTTCGGATCTTGAACCCCATATTTTTGCATTAAAAGCGCTTCTTTCACCTTCAACAGGAATTATAGACACGCACAGCCTGATGAAGCAATACGAGACAAATACCGTTAATAATGGAGGACAGATTGCCTATGGAAGTGAAGTAATTGCAATCAACCGGACTAAAGATGGATATAAAATTACTCTTTCCGATGCAGATAAAAAAGAATACAGCTTCACATCACGGATTGTAATTAATTCTGCAGGACTTACATCAGATATTATTTCTGAAATGGTTGGAATAAAAGATGATCAACTTATAATCATGTTCTGCAAAGGGGAGTACTTCCGTATCAATCCACCAAAGAACAGACTTCTTTCCCGGTTAATATATCCGGTTCCCCATCCGAAACTTGAACATATAGGAGTTCATGTTACAGTTGATATGGCAGGTGGTGTAAAACTTGGACCTGATGTAAAATACCTTGAATCCAATATACAGGATTATAAACTTACTCCCGCCAAACAGGAGGAATTTTACAATTCCGTCAAAAATTACCTTCCCTTCCTTAATTTTGATGATATAGCACCTGAAATGGCAGGTATACGTCCTAAATTACAGAAACCCGGCGAACAGATCAGGGATTACTACATAATGGAAGAGAGTGGCCGGGGCTATCCGGGATTTATAAATCTTATCGGAATGGAGTCACCGGCGCTTACTTCATCACTTGCGATAGCGGATTATGTCTCTAAGTTGGTGAATGAGAGGATTGGTGATTAGTGCTGGGTACTGGGTGCTGGGTGCTGGGTGCTGGGTACTTGTTCCAGGTTAACTTATTCCCCCTTTGAAGGGGGCAGGGGGATGTGGATTTGTTCCAGGTTACAGGTTAACTTCACCTGCCAACTGCCAACTGCTACTGCTTACTTTTCAGTAGCTTCTGAAGTTCCGTCATTTCATCCCGAAACCTTGCTGCTTCGATGAAGTCGAGTTCTGATGCAGCTTTTTCCATACTCTTCCTTGTCTTCTCAATGGCTTTTTCAAGTGCCTCCCTGTTCATATATTTAACGACAGGATCTGCTGCCAGATCAGGCTTCTCTTTTTCAATATAAGGTTTGATTGCGGACTGCTTCTTATTCATTCCGCTGAGTATAGTTCCTGTCTTTTTGACTATCTGGGAAGGCGTTATTCCCATTTGTTCATTATATCTGAGCTGCTTCTCCCTTCGCCTGTTTGTCTCTTCAATTGTCTGGCTCATGCTCCGGGTAACAGTGTCGGCATACATTATAACTTTGCCGTTAAGGTTACGAGCAGCCCTTCCTGATGTTTGTGTAAGCGACCTGGTTGATCTCAGGAATCCCTCCTTGTCGGCATCCAGTATTGCCACAAGAGAGACTTCCGGAAGGTCAAGACCTTCCCTGAGGAGGTTAACACCGACAAGTACATCTATAGTTCCTGTACGAAGGCCTTCCATTATATCTATCCTTTCAAGGGTGTCTATATCCGAATGAATATAGCTGCATTTGATCCCGAATTTTATAAGATAGGCTGAAAGTTCTTCAGCCATTCTTTTTGTTATTGTTGTAACAAGTATCCTTTCATCAGCCTGTGTCCGTAACCTTATTTCCTCCATCAGATCGTCAATCTGGTTGAGGCTGGGGCGCACTTCAATCGGAGGATCAAGCAATCCGGTCGGACGGATTACCTGGTCTACAAAGACTCCTTCGCTCTTTTCGAGTTCATATTCGGCAGGTGTTGCACTTACAAAAATTGTCTGGCCGGTCAGGCTTTCAAACTCTTCCATCCTCATAGGCCGGTTATCAAGGGCGGCAGGCAGCCTGAATCCATACTCCACAAGAGTCTGCTTTCTTGACCGGTCCCCCCCGAACATAGCACGTATCTGAGGGACACTTACATGACTCTCATCAATAACAGTAATAAAATTATCCGGAAAATAGTCGATCAGGCAGAACGGTCTTGTACCCTGTTTTCTGCCATCAAAATACCTGGAATAATTCTCAATACCGCTGCAGTATCCAAGTTCCTTTATCATCTCCAGATCATACAGAACTCTCTGTTCCAATCTTTTGGCCTCTTCTTTTTTGCCAAGATCGTTAAAATGGGCAACCTGTCTGACCATATCATCCTGGATCTCAGCAATTGCTGAATTAATCCTTTCACGTGTTGTTACAAATATGTTGGCAGGGTAAATGACATATTCGGGAAGATCATCTATTCTCTGACCAGTCAGTGGGTCAAAGGTATTTAATTCTTCTATCTGGTCTCCAAAGAAAATTACCCTGACTGCAATGTCAGCATAAGCAGGATACAGATCAACAGTATCTCCCCTCACCCTGAAAGTACCGTGTTTGAATTCCATTTCATTTCTTGAGTAAAGGCTGTCGACCAGTTTACGGAGAAAAACGTTTCTGCCTATCATCTGACTCCTCTTAATATGGACGGTATTGGAATGAAAATCATCGGGATTACCTATACCATATATACATGACACAGATGAAACAACTATTACATCATGTCTTCCTGAAAGGAGTGATGAGGTAGCGCTAAGTCTCAGTTTTTCAATCTCTTCATTAATAGACAGGTCCTTTTCGATATAGGTATCGGTAACGGGCAGATATGCTTCAGGCTGATAATAGTCATAATAAGAAACAAAGTATTCCACCCTGTTATGGGGGAAGAACTGTTTGAATTCACTGTAGAGCTGTGCTGCCAGGGTTTTATTATGGCTAAGAACCAGCACCGGACGGTTGACCTTTTCAATTACATTAGCAATTGTAAATGTTTTTCCTGAACCTGTAACACCCAGAAGTGTCTGAAAAGGAACACCATTCTCAAGTCCGTCAACAAGCTGTTTAATAGCTTCAGGCTGGTCACCGGTAGGTTGAAAGTCAGATACTAATTTGAAATCCATAAATCTTTTATCTGATCAAAGCTACAAAAAAACTTATGCATTAAAGGCTTTAAAAGCATTAGAGGCTGTAAAGGCATCGTATCCTGCCTCTACAGCCTCTATAGCCTTTACAGCCTTACAGCCTCTATTCCCTTTATCCCAGATATCCCTTAAGAAGCCTGCTTCTTGAAGCATGTCTGAGTCTTCTAATAGCTTTTTCCTTGATCTGACGTACTCTTTCACGAGTAAGACCGAATTTCTCACCGATCTCTTCAAGAGTCATCTCCTGGCAACCGATGCCGAAGAAGTATCTTATTATATCCCTTTCCCTTTCAGTAAGTGTGGCAAGAGCCCTGTAGATCTCCCTTGACAGTGATTCATCCATAAGAAGCTTGTCAGCAACGGGTGAATCTGAGTTGGTAAGTACGTCAAGAAGGCTGTTATCTTCTCCTTCAATAAACGGAGCATCGACTGATACATGTCTTCCCGATACTTTAAGTGTATCTGTAACCTTTTCCTTGGGAAGTTCGAGAACATCAGCAAGTTCTTCGGGTGAAGGAGTGCGTTCGTTCTCCTGCTCAAACTTTGAGAAGGCTTTATTTATTTTATTAAGGGATCCAACCTGGTTAAGAGGTAAACGGACTATTCTGGACTGTTCGGCAAGAGCCTGCAGAATGGACTGTCTGATCCACCATACAGCATATGAAATAAACTTGAATCCACGGGTCTCGTCAAACTTTTCGGCTGCCTTTATAAGTCCAAGGTTACCTTCATTAATAAGGTCGGGTAAACTTAATCCCTGGTTCTGATACTGCTTGGCAACAGAGACAACAAAACGAAGGTTTGCTTTTGTCAGTTTTTCAAGAGCAGCTCTGTCTCCCTTTTTAATACGCTGAGCCAATTCCACTTCCTCTTCCACTGATATCAACTCCTCCTTACCAATTTCCTGAAGATATTTGTCAAGTGACGCACTCTCACGGTTGGTTATGGATTTGGTTATCTTTAGTTGTCTCATTCTGCTAATTGAAAAATTTGCCGCAAAGATACTGTTTTATAATGTAATAACAAAATATATTAACTATTGTTGCATACAGGAGAAATAATTTACTTAATCTCCTGTAATGCTATAATTTAACCCTTAAATATTCTAGTTTCCAAACTGGTAACTGAAAATTGTACCATCAGACTGAACTCCGCCGATAGATTTCAGTGTTGATTCATTATTTGTATACTGACGGACATCTCCGGGTGAACTTACCTTTTTCCCGTTTACATTAAGAATAATATACCCCTTCTTAATACCCAGATCCCTGAATTTACCTTCATTAACCTCAGCCACCTTTACACCGTAGTCAATATCAAAAGTACTACGGTCTGATGAACTAAGTCCTGCAAGGCGTGCACCGAATACAACCTCGGTACCTGTCTGGGCCGTTACGATATTTGTATTTCCTGCAACATTTTTAAGTGTCACATTTACAGTTCCTTCTTTTCCTCCCCTGATATATGTAACTTTTGCCTTATCACCAGGGCGATGTTTTCCCACCTGCTCCTGGAGTTCACCGGTTGAATTGACAGGAATCCCGTCGAATCCTATGATTATATCATTAACCTTAAGACCTGCTTCTTCAGCTGAACCATTTTCAACAATCCCGGTAATCATAATACCCCTCACTTTGTTAAGACTATATTTATCTGCATCATCTGCGTTTACATCTCTTATATTAACACCTATAATTGCCCTCTGTACCTCTCCGAACTGTTTGAGATCATCAACAACTTTTCCTACTATGGAAATGGGAATTGCGAATGAATTTCCTGCATAAGCACCATTGGGCGAATAAATTGCTGAAGTAATACCCACAAGGAGTCCTTTTGTATTTACAAGGGCTCCACCACTGTTCCCCATATTAAGTGCTGCATCAGTCTGGATGAATGATTCTATCCTGTAATCACCCTCAAGCAAACCCAGACTTCTGCCTTTTGCACTGACAATTCCGGCTGTAACTGTAGAAGTCAGATTGAATGGATTACCCACTGCAAGTACCCATTCACCTACTTTAAGCTGTTCGGAATCGCCATACTTAATATAAGGAAGGTTATCAGACTGAACTTTGAGCAGGGCAATATCTGTACTTGGGTCATGTCCGATAACTTTTGCCTTGAATATCCTGTTGTCATTTAGCTTTACCTCAACTTCATCAGCGCCTTCAATAACATGATTATTAGTAATAATATATCCGTCAGCCGAGATAATTACTCCTGAACCCCAACCACTTTCCTCTCTTGGCTTTGACGAATAACGATCGCCATAAAACCACTCCATAATCGGATTCTGCGCATAACCGCTTGTCATCTTTTTGGTATGCACATGCACAACACCATGAACAGTCTGTTCTGCAGCAAAGGTAAAATCAACCTGACCTTCCTGCATCTGGAATGAGGTCATAAGGGCCCTGGCATTCCGGACATCCACTGAGGAACTGTCCTGTGATACAACGGGAATATCCTTTTCAATAAATCGGGTATAAATAAATAATGTAATGACTGTAGTAATTAAAGCCATTATCAGTGATCCGAAAAAATTCTTTGTTTTCATATTTCCTTTGTTTTATCATTAATCCTTTAAACGGTCAGCATCCGAACTTCAAATTCTATGCCTTCATAAAAGATTCATATCTTTATAACCGTTTTTCCGACGTTATGTTTTACAAAGATCATACAATTTTTATTTGGCATTCAATAATTTAACAACACTTTAACAACCGATAAATAAGTATTTAACATTTTGGCCATTCCCAGCTGACAAGGTGACAGATAGATGGTGCGGCGGTACGGCGGTACGACGGTATGGCGGTACGACGGTATGGCGGTACGACGGTATGACGGTACGACGGTATGACGGTATGATGGTATGACGGTATGACGGTATGACCAGCAGACCAGCAGACCAGCAGACCAGAAGACCAGCAGACCAGAAGACCAGCAGACCAGCAGACCAGAAGACCAGCAGACCAGAAGACCAGAAGACCAGCAGACCAGAAGACAATAAAAAATGAACAAAGAAAAACTATACGGCAAAACTTTAAA
>CALMJY010000307.1 GCA_937864815.1 uncultured Bacteroidota bacterium | reverse complement strand
GCTCAAAATAATTGTCAGTATATCTTTCAAAGGAGATGTCTTTAAAGGAAACCAATATATCGATATCACTGTTTTTATTAAAATCTTCTGTACAAGCTGATCCGAAAAGGTATAGTGATTTGACATCATATCTTTTACACAAATTCTGAATAGCACTAACCTTCTCTTTTATAATGTTCTGCATCAGCCAAAAATTTTTTCAAAAATAATAAAAATCGCGATTTTAATAATTAATTCAAGGTATTAAGTATAACAATGGTCTCAGATTCAATCTATATGCCATGCAGTTTCCTGGTCTTTTAATCCTTAAAATATCTTACCCCGGTTCGGTCTTTTCAGCAAAATACTAATCTTTCTTAACTTTCCTCGGGTAAATCTAACTCAGCCTCTCCAACTGACAACTTGTGTTAATTGTTACTTCCATTAAGATATTGATCTCAATCAATTTAAATATGAATTCCGTGTTTTGGCGATATATAACTCCAAATATATTGAATCAGTATATATTGGATGTGGACGCCTGCAACTTCATACTAATTCAAAGCATGAGAGATATTGAAATTTTAAAGACGAGAGTTGCAACTTTTGTCCGTTCGGGGTACTGCGCCCTCCGAATCCGCCGGCTGGCGGAGAAGGAGGGCTGAAAAAGAGTGAGAGTGATAGTGAGAGCGAGAGCGAGAGCTCTTGCGAGCACTCTCATCTCTTTTTCCTCAAAACTCACTCTCACACTCACACTTTAAAAATGACATGAGGTCAAAATCGACCTCTTTTTTCCCTTTTGAATTTGCAATGGACTTACTTATCCTAAGGATGAGTTTTATTGGTTCCGTGAAGATGAATTCTATTACTTTCCCATTTATCACAATCAGCTTTTCAGCAAATATGGTATTTAGTATTTTCTTTTTGGTGGCACCATCAGACTTCCTGTAATATTCCAGGAGGTTCTCCAGCATGGGGACTTACTTCTGAATATAAACCTTGAAAGGTAGTACTTCTTGTTGTAGTTCAGCGAATCTGTCCTTTAAAAGAACAAGCTCCTTCTCCACCCTACCCTTCATTTCCTGATAATCCTGTGGAGTGATAGCCCGATCCATTAAATCATTCTTAAGGTTGGATTTACGGAGTTCAGGTTTATCCGGCTCTTTTTTGATCTTTTGGATCTCGTTCTTTCTTCTAAAGTCATCTTTTTCAAAGAGTTTCTCCAAGGTTTTCATATAAAGGTTCACAATCCGGGCTAATGTGGTAATGAATTCCCGAATAAGCAGCATTTCTTCATGAGGTCGGATTTCAATTCTCCCTCTTGCTACACTGAAAATAAACCACTTACATGGTCAATCATGCAGGTAGTTTTTCTTTTGTGCCAGGTTAAGGTTGATGGTTTCGCTTATTCAAAAAAATGCAACTGAAAATACAAGAAAAAGGACAGTTGATTTACCCTTTTTCCACAAAAACTTACATTAGAACCTTGATATGAAAATCAGTATGTACCGGTAAGAAATTATTTAAATTTATCTATTCAACCTCAGTCAATTCATCCGGTTCTGTATATTTCGCAGAGTATCGATTGGCAAAAAATGCAGCAACTATCAGAATAATTACTGCCAGGACGCCTATATAAACACCTGCAGGTATTGGGATAGAATCTCCTGATGCGTATGAATGCAATCCTGAGAGATAATAATTTACACCAAAATAGGTCATTAATACTGAGCCAAACCCCAGGAGTGCAGCAGCGCTAACCTGAAAATGCCCTTTAAAACCTGGTATTTTGTGCATGTGAACAATAAAGGAATATACAAGTATCGTTACCATTGCCCAGGTTTCCTTCGGATCCCAGCCCCAGTATCTTCCCCAAGATTCGTTTGCCCATACGCCTCCTATAAATGAACCAATGCTGAGCATGAATAATCCAATTATGAGCGCTATTTCAATGATAAAGGTTAATTCTGCTAATGTCATTGATACTTTTTCACTGTTGCTATCATTTCTGAGTACAATCAGTATCAGGTTCATTAAACCAAGTATTGCTCCTATTCCCAAAAATCCATAACTTGAGGTTACAATTGCCACATGAATTATCAGCCAGTATGATTTTAACACCGGAACCAGGTTGGTTATTTCAGGATTCATCCAGCTTAATCCGGCGATCAGAAGGGTAAGAGCGCTTAAAATGGTTGTTACGGCTAGTGCCATATTCGATTTTCTTGCGAAAACCAAACCTGCAAGGCAGGAAGCCCAGCTGATGAATATCATTGACTCGTAACCATTGCTCCAGGGTGCATGTCCCGAAATATACCAGCGGATTCCAAGCCCCGTGGTATGCAAAACAAATAATACCAGAACCCCGATAGCACCCGCCATCAGTATCTTCTCAATTTTTACATTCTGCCTGAAAATGTTGATAAATACACTGATGAGCAGGATCCATCCGACTATCAGATACAACTTTGCCAGCTTATTGAAAATATTATAATTGACATAGAAATTTTCAAGTTTAATCTTTGTTCCTGAAGGAATTACCAGGCTTCCAAATTTTACCTGGTTACTTTTTAATTCCGCCAGCAGGTTATCAGATTCAGCCCAGTTGCCCGATTTTTTAGCATTATTGACCGCTGCCAGGTAATTGGAATAAGCTCTGATGGCAAACTCACGGTTTTCGGCGGGTAGTTTTTGTTCCGAGCCGCTCAGGAAAATCCAGGTATGGTTCGGGTCATCAGGAATAGGGAATATTCTCATCATACTTCCTGACAGGACAAGATAGATAACATTGATCCGTTCGTCAATCGTCAGGATCTCTTTATCGGTCTTCGAACGTGCGCCGGGTTTTTTCCCATATGCTTCCTTAACCTGGTTCGCCAGTTTATAACCTCCCTGCATTACCATATTGTATGATACATAGTCGTTAGTTGTGCCTAACATTGTCCTTATTTCCTTTCTTCCTACTTCAATAACCGGCATATCAGCCCACTTGGCCGGATCAGTGTTCATGTCAAGAAATACTTCAACTGCAGACATACCCTGGTAATTATCCTTCTTATATACTTTCCTCAGAATTTCCGATGCAACCGAATTAGCCGGTTCTATCCTCCCGTCATTACTCTGGACAAGAAGTTCGCCAAAGGATTTTAAATGGCTCTCACTGATTAATCCCTGGGCCGATGCAGGTCCGGCAGAACCAAGAATTGTGACTGCCGCAAGGAGGATGATCATCCGGACACTCCGCTTTACTTTTAATTCGTCGAGCGCTCTGATAAGCCTTCGGAAACGGCTGTTTCTGTTGAAAAAAGTGGAAATCATACCAACAGCCATCAACAGGTAACCTGTGTACGTAACTGTTGTTCCCCACGAGTCGTAGTTTACAGCCAGGATGGTACCTTTTTCATCGGTATCGTATGACGATTGAAAGAAACGGTAACCTCTATATTTTAAGATATTATTCATAAATATCCTGAACGGATGTTCCAGGTTTTCATTTTTATCGATTAAAGTCACTTCGCTGGCAAATGAAGAAGGACTGTTCGACCCTGGATAGCGATCGATCTGAAAATCGTTCAGGTACAAGGCGAAAGGCAGCTTTTTCAATACTGAACCGTAGGAAATTGTCACTTTTACATTATCAATTATTGCTGAAACAGGTTGTCCAGGCATTCCTTTACTTCCCATCACAATAATTGTCTCCGATTTTTCCCCGGTTGAAACCTTTACCTGAACAGCATCAGGAGCATTGGCAGCTTCTGCTCCTGAAGCCTGCTGCAATACAGTTTTTGCTTTTGGCACATATTGCTTCAGCACAAAATTGATATGCCCGATCTGATAAATAGTCTGATTATTCATCGAGAACTCTTCCATCAGCGGCAAAGCGGTTTTGTTTTCAACCGAACTGCCTGCCGAAAAACTGTTGTTGAGTGCAGTTACCGCTATTCCGCCATCTTTTTCTTTAAATAGTACCGTGGTTTCTTCAGTTTGATTTTCATAACTGAAAACAATGTTGTTAAAGTTTCTTTCCTCTCCTTTATGAAGAATAAATTCAAGACGTTCGTTCTGAGCGCTTAAAGCCACCAGTAATATTGCCGGAATGCCATTTTCATCCGGAATTATTGTTTTTACCGCTTTTGGTATAAATCCAATATTCTCAACTTCAATGTTTGTATTTTTGAATCCGATACTTTCTTTAAACCTGTTACCGGCTTGTGCAGAGAACTTTACTTTTTTCATCAGGTTTACCGTATCAGAACCTTCAGAAACAGTAACATTCATATAACTATCTTCCGACAGGATTTCATCTGTTGACTGACCTTCCCTGATGTGCATATTCCCTTCAGTTCCCGTAAATCGGGTTATTGCAGCGCCGAAAAAAATCAGAATGAAGGATGCATGGAAAAGAAACATGCTCCATTTCTTCAAGGTGATCAGTTTATTGATGATTATGCTCCCGGTCAGGTTTATGACCAGCAGAACCAGCAGGGCTTCGAACCATTTTGCATTATAAACCATTATTTTTGCCGTGATGGTTCCAAAATCGTTTTCAATAAAAGTCGCGTATGCAATTGATGCTGCAAAAACAACCAGCAGTATTCCGGTTGTTGTCATCGAAAACAGAATTGAAGAGATTTTTTTCATATCAGTTTTATAGTTTTAATTTATGTCTGAATCAGGGGATTAGACAATCTATTAAGTGTAAGGAATAATTCCGTACATAAAAAATCGCACGGAATAATTCACCAAATGTTATTTAGCCAGGGTTGGATCGGGGTGTGTAATCTTTGCTGAATACTCAGCAAAATTAAATCCCTTGTAATTCGGGCTTTCTTCATTGTGACATTTTTTACAAACCTTTTCATCAGGAAGGATCAGTCCCCTTGCCTGGCTTTGTGCGCGGTCTTTCATTATGGATATCGCTTTGTAAGCGCTGCCCGGACCATGACATGATTCGCACGATACTCCTTCAGCCACAGTAATAGTTTCCACCAGGCTGGCATCGACCGATGCAGCTGTGGAATGACATTTCATGCACTTCGGATTGGTGGCATCCGCACCCTTGAGTTTTTCCATTGCCTTTGCATGTGGCCCTTCTGCCCATTTCTTGTACTGGTCCCCTTTTTCGGGTTTGTTATGGCACATTTTACATTTTGCAGCTCCGATGTATTTATACTCCTGGGCTGTCGATACAGTGCATAAGATTGAGATCATGCACAAAAGCGAAAAAATTCTCATGTAGTTCATAGACTTTGATTTTTAGTTAAACATTAGTTGTAACTATTTCATATTTCAGAATAGATTTCAGAATTAAAACATTGAACCTGTATCTGTTTTCCTGTCCATAAATGTGTTCATC
>CALMJY010000306.1 GCA_937864815.1 uncultured Bacteroidota bacterium | reverse complement strand
TATCTTAGGCAGGGCGATGCCCTGCCTAAATGTATAATCGCCTCTACGAGGCTTATCTCTTTAGCAGAAAAGAAAAAAGCTCCCTAAACCTTTCCGGGAGCTCATTTTGTACATATTTTTTAATTTCTCTATTTTGATTTATTGTGCACATTATCAGAATGATAACCCATTAAGTTGTGCTCAATATTTCAAAGATTCTCCCGATAGCAATCGGGACTGAAAGCAATTCACCAGGTATTAAGGATTTTCAGCCCTGAGCTCCCTCTCAACCGCCCTTTTAATAAATCCGTTTAAAGTTGTTCCACTTCTGACTGCTTCAATTGCAGCCAGCCGGTGTATATCGGGAGTGAGACGGACATTCAGGATGCCTGTATATGTTTTGTGAGGTTTAATACCTTTTGATTTACAAAATTCCAGATAATCGGATACTGCTTCTTTAAAAGCTTTCTTCAGGGTAACTACAGAATTACCTTCAAATGTTACCAATGCATTAATACCCTCAATCTTACCGTAGAAAACCTCATCTTCCTCACTGAAATTTACACTTCCTATAAAATCTTTAAACTTCAAGGTATTCATTAATAGTAATTTATCAGTAAACATACAAACTTTTCCGATAAATCAGTGCTTTTTAGGATTGGTATCATCCTTGTCATCCATGTTTGCAACATATCCTTCGGGAGCTGAACAGGCCTGGAATGGCATTGCCTTGTTTCCGAAACCATCTCCGTCCTCATCACGGAAGAATGTTTTTACATCACAATCTCCGGCTTTCAGTGTCTGATCCATTGCCCGCAGCAAAGAAAGATCTCCGGTAGCATCACAAGGTATCTCCCAGATCATTACACCACCAAGTTTGGAATTCCTGGCAAGCTTCACCTTTTCAACAATGGTTGGGATTCCATTATAATACCTCATACCAGTTGAATCAACATATGCGAGTGAAAGATCCTGTGAAATGATCTCACTGTAATCAATATACCTGGCAGGAGGAGTGAAGTCAAACCCATAAAAGGGAACTCCGAGAGTAATTCTCTCAGGAGCAATTTTAAGATCAACAGTCCAGTATTTTATGGCATCAGTAGCAAAAGAGTATGGTGAGTGAGGGCCGATGTCATTCGGCCTCCATATACCTGTCTTGTCATATACCATTACATTAATGAAATCATAAGCATCAAGAGCTTCCTGGTGAACATTTTTATGGAATCTTGTTGCCCCGAGTGCAGCGGTTATACCTTTACCTTTTGAGTGCAGGGCTTCTTTCAGTTCAACCACAAAGGGATTGTAATTTGGTCCGACGTATGGGAGCAGGTTACCTTCGATGTCTACGTCAACGCCATCAAAATTATAATCTTCAACATATTTCAGAATTTTCTCAATAAATTCTATCCTGTTCTCAGGCAAAAGCTGTGTTTTCCAGATAATGGTATCGGGCCTGCCTCCGCCGGCAAGTGAAATGAATACCTTAAGACCCTTGCTATGTCCTTTTTCAACAATAGGCCGGGGATCATAACCTCCGTCCATTACCAGGTTACCATCCTTATCCGGATTGGCAAAAGCAAGTTTAAGGTAGGTCAGCTTTTCTATCTCCAGCTGATCAATTTTGTCGAAACTCCATCCCGAAAGATATCCTACTACTTTAAAGGAGTTATCGGGTTTGTAAATATCAGGGCCCCAGTTCCTGTCACCTGTTTTACATGCGAAGCAAACAGGGATCAACACCATAATTGTCAGAATAGCTTTGGCGAAAGTGGTTTTCATGATTTTGGTTATTAGAGTTAAAATTTAAAAAATCTGCACCTGTTAGTCAAAGATAATAAATGAGAAAATTAATCAAAACTGAACATTATTGAATCCCGGATGTTGTTTATTGTGAAATAATTAACAGAAAAAATTGTTTTGTCCTGTGCTTAATGCAGGGATTTGATTTAATTTTATAATAACAAAATACATATTAATCATGCTGAATATTCCTGACAGCGGCCGAAAACGTATAGTAATTGTCGGATGTGGTTTTGGTGGATTAACAATTGCAAAGAGATTAAAAAATTCCGGATACCAGGTAGTGATGATTGATAAACATAATTATCACCAGTTTCCTCCATTGTTCTACCAGGTGGCATCAGCAGGGCTTGATGCCAGTTCAATTCTCTTTCCGTTAAGAAAGATCTTTCAGAATTATAAGGATTATCATATACGGAAAACCGAAGTCAGGGCAATTGATTCTGTCAATAAAAAACTGGTTACATCAGGTGGAACAATAAGATATGATTACCTGGTCCTTGCACATGGTGCCACAAATTCATTTTTTGGTTCTGCTGAGATGCAGAAACATTCCAGGGCAATGAAGACAATTGCAGAGGTTATCGATCTGAGGAATAACCTTCTGATGAATTTCGAAAATGCACTTACCGTGAATGATGAAAATGAGAGGGATAAATTCCTCAATATTGTCATAATCGGAGGTGGCCCTTCCGGAGTGGAGATAGCAGGAGCACTGGCTGAAATGAACAGGCATATTATTCCCAAGGACTACCCTGAGCTCAGGGAAAACAAGCCTAAGATTTTCCTTATTGAAGCTGCTGACAGGTTACTTAACATGATGTCCCCGAGATCCTCACTTAAAGCCCGTGAATTCCTTGAAAAGTCAGGAGTGAAAGTTCTGATTAAAACAAAGGCAACAGGGTGTGATGAGAATACTGTGAATATTGATCCGGGAAATAGTATAAAAACCAACATGATCATCTGGACTGCCGGAATTAAAGGTAATTTGATAGAGGGTCTTCCCGGTGAGGTTTATACAAAAAGCGGAAGGATCAATGTGGACAGATGCAACAGGGTAACCGGTACTCAGGATATATTTGCGATAGGTGATATATGTTATATGACTGAGGATAAGTATCCAAAAGGTCATCCACAGGTTGCACAGGTCGCTATACAACAGGCAAATCTGCTGGCACACAACCTTAAAAACAGACTTAAAAACAAGCCGGAAAAGGAATTCACGTACAGGGACCTTGGAACTATGGCAACCATTGGAAGGCATCTTGCTGTGGTTGAGTTACCATTTATACATTTCCAGGGTATTTTGGGATGGTATGTATGGATGTTTATTCATCTTATGGGAATCGTCGGGGTGAGAAATAAACTTATAATTTTTGTGAACTGGGCATGGAAGTATATTACTTACGATCAGTCAACAAGGATAATACTCCGTCCAAAGGGATATTCCTGAGAGAAAGATCCTGAAAGTTGCCAATAATATTTAAAAAGACTATCATTGTGACTTGCCGGAAGACGGCTGTTTAAAAGAACTTTAAATTTATTCAGATATGATGGAACTCTTTCAGTCGCTCTTTGAATGGTACATGGCTAACCTCAATTATTTTACTGTTGCCCTGCTGATGGCAATAGAGAGCACTTTTATTCCATTACCATCGGAAGTTGTTGTTCCGTTTGCAGCATATAAGGCAGCACAGGGAGATCTGAATGTATTTCTCGTTGTACTTTTTGGTACAATAGGGGCATTGTTTGGTTCACTGATAAACTATTCACTAGCCTATTATCTGGGCAGGCCTCTTGTTCATAAATTTGCTGCATCGAAGGTGGGAAAGATATTTCTTCTTTCTGAGGAGAAGGTAATTCATGTGGAGCAGTACTTTGTAAAGAACGGAAGATCTTCCACTTTTATCGGACGGCTTGTTCCAGGTGTACGTCACCTGATTTCTATACCTGCAGGTCTTGCTAAAATGAATCTCCGCGATTTTATTTTTTTCACTTTTGTCGGAGCCGGAATCTGGAATGTTTGTCTTGCTGTAATAGGATACTACCTGTATGAGATAAGGGAAGAGATTTACCCCTACCTGGGCTATATTATGCTTGCACTTGGTATCGGTTTCACAATCTATCTGATCATCAAGGCAAGACAGAATAAAAAGAGCTAAAGTGTTTTTTCAGAAACGAAGTGACAGGCAACTGAGACCACCATCCAATTTCCTGAATTCTGAGGTATTTATAGTCAGAGTCTCAAAACCGGATTTTTCAATTTTTCTCCTGGTATCAGGAAAGCCTTCAGGAACAAGTATTACTCCATTAATCCAGATCGAATTGGCAGCATAGCTTTCATGTGTATCCACAATGATTTTCCTGTACTTTGAAAACTGAGGGCATTCAGCAAGTTCTCCGGAAACGAGCATATAACCATTTTCAAGGTAAGAAATTCCGGTTTTAAGATGCAGTAATTTTTCAAGAATTACTTTTTCTCCGGTCAATCCATATTTATTTAATATCCTGATAAGCTGATCAGCCCCGTTATGATTTGTCCTGGCAGAAATACCAATATAATAATGGTCATTTACTTTCATTACATCACCACCCTCAAGAGTTCCGGGAGAAGTTATGACCTCCGTATGACTGAAAAAATCATCAAGAACCTCCTTCATTCCTTCTGTTTCTCCTCTTCGTGTCGGAGCACCGGGTCTGGTAATTACAGCAAATTCCCTGTCGCAAATGGCCACATCCTCAATAAATACCGAATCGGGATACAAGTCATTTGCCTGCAGGATTGTAACATCAATTCCAAGCTTTTTCAGGGATGATATATATTCAGCATGCTGGGATAATGCCACTTCGTATTCAGGAATTCCCAGATCAGAAGAGGAGAGTCCTTCCTTCAGGTTCCCGGATGGCAGCCTTACTATTGCCCTTGTGAACATTCTATTCCTTATCCCTAATAACAATTTCAGGAGAAAAAGCAGGAAGGCATACTGCTATGTATTCAGCACCTCCTTCAAACGGAGTGCTGTATCTTACCCATTCCTTTTTACCTGTCATTATTCCCTGTCCTTCAGAAATGATATACTCTTTATCCTTTGTTGAGACCATCAGTTTTCCTTTCAGAACAACCGTATATTCATTAAATTCAGGAGACTGACCGGGTTCAACCCAGCCCTGTGGACTCTTCATATGTGCAATGCTTACTTCTGATGTTTT
This sequence comes from uncultured Bacteroidota bacterium, assembly GCA_937864815.1. GTDB lineage: Bacteria > Bacteroidota > Bacteroidia > Bacteroidales > VadinHA17 > LD21. Next base: position 23,198 of record CALMJY010000306.1, on the reverse strand, counting down.
GCTGTTTACATGACCGAAATACTCATTAATTATCTTATTCTTTGTACCGGCTGCCTTTATAACCGAAGGTGATTTAACAATCTGTGCCATCTTAATTAATAACTGAATTATCAATCTTCAAGGTATCCGAATTTACCATCATAGTAATCTTCATAAGCTTTCTGGATCTCTTCTTTTGTATTCATTACAAATGGTCCGTGAGGTACAACAGGTTCATTAAGAGGTTCCCCGCTCATAACAAGAAGTATGCTGTTTTCGACAGCAGTCGCTTTAATATTCTCTCCCTTATGTCCAAAATAAGCAAATTGATTTTCAGAAACTTTTTCAGTGTCGTTCAGCAATATTTCTCCCTCAATAATAAGTATGCCGGTATTGTGAGGTCCGGGGAAAGAAAAATCAGCCGATCCATCCTTTAAAAGTCTGACATTAAAAAGGTTCACAGGAGAAAAAGTCATTGCCGGGCCGCGGATACCCTTATATTCACCTGCAACAATATCTGCGCTGCATTTTTTATCATCTGAAAGGTATTTCCCCATCCTGTTATTCGGGATTTCCTGATACCTGGCAGGAGTCATCTTATCTTTGGCCGGCAGGTTTACCCAGAGCTGTACCATCTGGAAGAGGCCACCCTTTTTGCTGAATTCCTTTTCGTGATACTCTTTATGGAGCACACCGCCACCGGCAGTCATCCATTGTACATCACCCTCACCAATTATCCCACTGTTGCCTGAGCTGTCATGGTGTGCCACTCTGCCATGATAAGCCAGGGTTACAGTTTCTATACCCCTGTGAGGATGAACACCTACACCTCTCTGTTTTTCGGACGGCGGTACAGCCCATTTGGCGCCATAGTCCATCAGAAAGAAAGGACTCATGCCGTGTAACCCGATCAGTGACTGTGAGGGGAAAAAGTTATGTACCCTGAATCCATCTCCAACCCAGTGAAAAGGTGGAGGATTCATTACCGTAATAATATCCTTCAATGTTTTTGTCATAATACATAATATAACATTTCAGAAAGGACTAAGTTCAAGGTAGTTGACAATTGCAGATGGCAGTTGGCAGTTGGCAGTCGGCAGTCGGCAGACTAACCAACACCCAGTACCCAGTACCCAGTACCCAGATCCCAGTACCCGGATCCCAGCCAGCTATCAGCTATTTACTGGTATTCCCCGACTGGTCGACGGCAATAACCTTATAATAATACTTTGGCATGTTATGGACTGACATGTCTTTAAAGGAATTGACCACAGTCGTACCAATCTCTCTTCTGGGTGATATCTCAACTTCAGGTAATTCAGACCTGTAGATCCGGTAATAGCAGAAGTCTTTTTCAGTATTTGCTTCCCATGTGAGAAATGCCCTTTCACGGCCACCTTCGTCCTTCTTCCTTTCAATATTAAATCCCTTTATATCAGCCGGAGCAACGTCGTCATAGCATGTTGTATAAACAACGAGTGACTGAGGTGGAACAACATCAAGGAGGTTATTATTTTTGAGGGAGATCTTTCCGCAGGGATCCTGTAAATCTCCAAAATAGTTGAATGGTACATTTTCAGGATCATACAGGTATTTCCTGAAAGGTTTGTCTCCGGTAAGAGCTCCTACGTTAATTTTTACTTTCGTGGGCAGATTGTTTCTGTTTACCAGAGCTATTGATATGGATCCTGTCTCCTTGTTCTTTATTGCAGAAATTCTGATCAGAGAATCGGAACTGACAACCTCATAAGCTTCCGACGGACCCCTGAAGAATTTTGTCAGAAGGCCGATGCAATAGTAGCTTGGTTTTGTAGTGTAGTTATCTATTTCCCAGTGATACAAACCCCATTTGTTTGTGCGATGGCTTGTGGTGGGGAAAGGAAAATCGCTGAAAGTCCAGTAGACGCATGAATAGGCACCTGCATTTATAATAGCAAAAATTGCTTCTGAAACCTGTATTCCCATATATTTTTCGAGCGGAACATGATTGTACATGTTTGCATCATGCATCACTGAATCGATAATGTTACTGTTCTGTTTTGCACCGAATTCACCCATGATGAATCTCTTGTTTTTGGTTTTTGCCAGTTCGGTTCCCCATTTGAGCTTGTCATAGAAGAACTTGTAGAATGAGTTGTCGAACAGATCATAATTGTTGATATAGTGATGACCTCCATATACGCTTGTTATGCTGTCCATGTTATTTGCAGCCCACTCAATTGTATGCCAGTATTCAAAAGGAGAAGCGTCAGATGCAAGCAGACCTATATCCAGGCCTCTTGCATTGATTTCGTTGTAAAGCATCCCCTGGATCTTTTTAAAGAAATCGAGATCCTTTGTCATTGATGCCCACTGACCAAGTGACAATTCATTGGCCATGCAATAGTAGGTTATGTTATTAAAACCCTTTGTTTTCTTAAGATATTCAAGATTGTCAACCTCCTTTTTTACATATTCTGTTTCATTTTTACCTTTCTCAAGGCAATTGTTATGGAAGGTTGTCATGTAAATTTCGGTGTTTGTCTCCTTGAGTACATCCAGAAACCAGGAGACTTCGTCTATTTTTTTAAAATCCCAGACGCAATCATCCGGTACCCTGGCAAATGACGGATTAAGCTCCCGCCATCTTTTGGCAAATACCTGCTCATAATTCCAGCGCGATAATTTATGCATGTGATCGAAAACATTAAAACCCACGCCTCCGAAATTTTCATTAACGATGGTGGTTTTAATTTCTGCTTCGGCTTTCAGAGGATTAATCTTTTCGTTGTTCTGTTGTGAACAACCGAGAATAAGTGCAATCAAGGGCAACAGGCGAAGTGTTTTCATTTTCAGAGTATTTTAATACTAATGTTGATTATATAAATATAGTAAAAATGAATGACAGAACTATATGTATCAGAGATAGTCAAATATCTTTTCTATTATTTCCAGGCCTGCTCTTTGAGCTGAGTCATTATAGATAAGGTTATTATTCTTGTCGTATAGGCATATTGTAACGAAAGAATCCATACTTTCTTTTATTCTTCTTGTCATTTTACCCGAAACAGGAGCCAGTAATTCTCCTGACTTGTTTTTTACTGCAGTTACAATGAGGACAGACTCATTATTCTTAAGTTTAAAGCTGAGTGTATTACCATCGTAATTAATTTCACTGAGAACAGAGTTATTGTAGCTGCTGAACAGGAAAAATCTTTTGTCAAAGTACAGGAATGAAATAAAACCGGGAAAGTAGCTTCCCAACCATGGGATCTTGGCAACTGAGAAAGTAAAGGCTGTATCACTGTTACTGAAATTATTTGACTGAATCCATATCCATGCTTCGGGGAATGAACTGCCCCAGTCCTTTTCAATATAGCCCTTACCCCCGTTCATCTCAATTATAGTGTTGTCAATATTAAGGGTACCGGATACATTGTGATTGACAGATACTATTCCATGTTTGCATTCCATGAAGGGGACATATGAATACCAGCCCATTATCCCGGGAGAGAGAAGTGTTTTCGGATATTTAACAATGTCACTGTATTCCAGTCGTCCTGATACCTTAATCTCTTCATTTTCAATATTAAGGTCGATGAATTTGTCAGTAAATACAGAATTACCTATTTTCAGATTGAGTTTGTTTTTCTCCCATATGAATCTGTCCAGAGAATATGTTATATAACATGTTTTTCCCGTGATCCCGTTTATCACCTGGATGAAAGTGTGGGGATCGTCGTCTGTTATTGAAATACCTGGTATGAAGGAGAAAACATGGTTGAGATCCCTTGAAACATGTTTAAAGTACCATCCTTCAAAGTATCTTTTCTTTTTCAGATTACCCTGGAAAAGTTCAGGGTGGAAAATTTTAACGGCCATTTTGCATTTATTAACATGACATTGCCAAGATACTTTATTTTGTAAATTAAAATTTGATATCTTGTACCTTGTACCAATTTTGAACAGTTATGAAGACACCATTTACAAGAAGGAAATTTCTTCAGGCAGCAGCACTTACATCATCTGCAGCCTTACTGCCATCGCTGGCCGGCAAATCAGCAAACAGTACCGGGGTTACTGCAATGCTTCCCGAAGGTCAGCTGCCACAGCGCAGATTAGGCAGAACCAACAGGATGGTTTCATGCCTCGGGTTCGGAGGCGGATCACAGTGGTGCAACTGGCCTGCCAAAGATGAGCTGCTGCAGAATCATATTGATCATGCTGTTAAACTGGGGATTACTTATTTTGACACAGCCCGTTCATATGGAAGTGGAAAATCAGAAGAGCGATATGGTAAATTTCTGACTCCGAAGTATCGCAAACAGATATTCCTTAATTCCAAAACAGGTGACAGGACCTATGATGGGGTAATGAAGGATATTGAGACTTCTCTCGGACTTTTAAAGACCGATTACCTCGATAATTACTGTATGCATTCTCTCGACAAGATTGAAGATGTGGATACACTGCTCAGTTCAACAGGAGGGTATAAGGCTTTTCTTAAACTGAAGGAACAGGGTATTGTTAAAAATATAGGATTCTCATATCACAAATGGAATGAGGCATCCCAGAAAGCACTGAAGGAATTTGATGTGGATATTGTGATGTGTCCGATGAATGCAACAAGGTCAAACGGGAATGAAGATTTTATGATACCGCTTGCACAGAAAAGAGATCTGGGTATTATTGCCATTAAGATCATGGGGCAGAATGTTCTGATTGGCAATGTTTCAGGTGATGATCTCCTGAGATATGCAATGACACTGCCGGTATCGGTTCTGAATATTGGGATGGATAACTTTGCTTCCCTTGAATCATGCATCGAGGTTGTACGGCAGCCTGTGATATCAGCAGCTGACGCTGAGATGATAAGGAAGAAGCTTAATTTTGATCCTGCAGTAACAAAGCTTCCCTATTTCTCCTGAGAAGTACCTGAGTTGCTCTGCAGGGGTTTCGAAAAGTCCTCTGTGAAGAGGCTGTCTCAATTGCATCTTTTTATATATCGACCCCTAAATCCCCCAGAGGGGACTTATTGAAAATCAGTGGATTTTAAAGCCCCCCTTGGGGGTTGGGGGTAAACAGACTTATGAGACAAGTTCCTCACAGAGAAAGAAAGCAAAATAATTATTACTTTTTCAAAATTTCCTTGATTACTTTAACTGATAATCTTAATAAATCAATATAAATGATACTTAATATTCTATCTGATAAAGAAAAGTTACTTATACATCAGGGTGCCAGGCAAATTCTGAAAGAAACCGGCATAAGGGTGAGAAGCCGCACCATATACGATATGCTGCTTTCAGAAGGGGGAGAGCCTGACAATACCGATAGCCTCAGGATTTACCTGCCTGAGAAGCTGATCGACGATAAACTGGCACTTTGTCCGAAACAGTTTTCAATCAGGAACCGGATGGGAGAGGAGAGTCTGATAAGTGATAAGGGAAGATCACTGTTCTATACCTCAAATGCGACCCAGTATGTAAGAGGGACATCCAGGAATGCAGTTGAGATGGGGATAAATGAATTTATTGATTTTGTAAGAGTTGCCGACAAGCTGGAAAACATCCATGGGATAGTAGGTACAAGCCTTAAAGAATATCCTCCCAACTGCAGGGATTTTGCAGGATTCAGACTTGCAGCACAATATTCCTTCAAACATCTCAGGCCCTGTATCTACACACCGTCAGGCGCTGAGGCTATCATTGAGATGGCTGATATTATTCTGGATGGCAAGTCATTGAAAGACAATATGTTTTTTACTCTGGGCTACAGTGTTGTTTCTCCGCTTACATGGACTGAGTCTGCCCTTGAGTTGTTTTACAGGACAAGAGGATACGGCATTCCGCTCATGATAAATTCTGAACCTCTGGCAGGTGGCACTTCTCCTGTTACGCTGGCCGGATGTCTTGCAATGGCCGATGCCGAGGTTCTAAGCGGAATAGTAATAAACCAGATTATTGAACCGGGACGTCCATGCATTTATAATGCAGGTTTTGCCCATGTTTTTGATATGCAGACTACTCTTGTGCTTACAGGTTCACCTGAAAATGCACTCCTGCAGGCTGCAGGTGCCGAAATGGCACAGTTTCATGGCCTTCCTTCAGCATCGTGGGCTCTGACTGATTCTTCGATGCTCGATTCCCAGGCTTCGGTTGAAAAACTTCTGACGGCATTGGCCCACATACTTTCCAACGTAAGCCTTGTTTGGGGGATGGGGAATATTGAAACTTCCAAAACAATATCACCGGAAATCGCAGTTATCGATGATGAAATAGTTGGTAATTGCCTGAGATTTAAGAACAGGTTCAGAGTTGATGATGAGCATCTGGCACTTGACCTGATTAAGGAAAAGGCTTTTAGCGGATCATTTCTGGAATCAATGCATACCCTTGAACACTTTCAGGAGGAGATCAGGTATACTGCTTTACTGAACAGGTCAAACAGGGGTATGTGGCAGAAGGCAGGGTCAATGTCACTTGAAGAAAAGGCTGAACAAAGAGTAACTGAAATTCTGGGCAAAAAGCCTGAATACTACCTTGCCGGTCACCAGATAGAAAAGCTGGAATCCGTGGAACATAAATGGAAACAAAAATTAAACGGTTAATGATGAAAAATGAAAAGAGTTTTTCAAGGAGGAACTTCATCAGGCAGACCTCAGCCGGCATAGGAGCCGGGATTATAGGTGCTGCGATTCCTTCATGCAATTCATCAGGTAATAGTGAAAAGAAAAAGTTACCGCGTGAGATCACAATTGCCGGTGTGGATCTCAGGGGCTTATGGCCTGATAAGACCAGGGAATCAAGAATTAAACGGATACTACACAGGATGGAGCTTGTAACCGGGATAGAGCCGGACCTGCTTTGTCTTCCGGAATTATTTGATACAATGTGGGTATCAGAGCAATATAAAATCAGCGAAGTGGCTGAGAGTGAAGAATCTCCCGGCCCCGTAACTTCACAAATAGCTGAGTTTGCTAAAAAATACAACTGCTATGTCGCATGCCCTGTTTACACAAAGAAGGGTGGAAATTATTATAACAGCAGTCTGCTGATTGACCGGAAAGGAAATATCGCAGGAGCATATAATAAGATCCATCCTGTTAAATCAGAAATACTTCCTTCAGGCCCGACTGATGATGTAGGCATCAAACCCGGATCGCTTGATCAGCCGGTTATTGTAACAGATTTTGGCAAGGTAGGTATGCAGATATGCTATGATGCCAACTGGGTGGATGGATGGGAAAACTGTAAGAAGAAAGGGGCAGAGATTGTCATGTTTCCTTCTGCATTCCCCGGAGGAAGGATTCTGAACCACTATGCAGAAAGATTCGGATATTATATCGTATCCAGCACAGGACAGGATTCCAGGATAGTTGATATGTCGGGATCCGACATCGATTCAAGCAGCACATTTGTACGTTACTCATGGGCAAGGATTAACCTTGAAAAGGTAAATACATGTACATGGCCAACAAATGATAAAATCCCGGAAATATTCAAAAAGTATGGTTCCAGACTTGAGATAAAAGTCAGGGACAATACAAGCATAATAACAATCGCCAGCCTCGATCCTGAAATAAAAGTAATGGATGTGGTAAGGGAGTTTGAACTGTCAACAGTTGATGAGAATATTAAGTCGTCGGAGGATGCCCAGATTAAATACAGACTTTAAAAGCAATTAACATGAAAGAGACTGTAAAAAGAGAAAACCGCCTGCCCCGTGAAGTCTGGATAGCCTGTATAAGCCTGAAAAATCTGTGGCCGGCAGAAAGAATTGAAGAGAGAATAAAGGATGTTCTTGAAAGGATGGAAAGTGTCTATCCATATGATCCCGATGTAATTGTAATTCCTGAGACATATAACATCTCATGGGTTAAGGAAGAAAAGACTCTGGATGAGATAGCAGAAGATGAAACCAGCCCGGGACCTGCAACAAGTGTTATGGCTGAGGTTGCAAGGAATCATAACTGTTATGTAGTGTGTCCTGTTATAACAAAGAAGGATGGACATTATTATAACAGTTCACTTCTTCTTGACCGAAACGGAAAGATCAGTGGAGTTTATCATAAAATACATCCTGTTGATACAGAGATTATTCCTGAAAAGTATTACAAGGGAGGAGGAGTTACTCCGGGAGAACTTAAGCCGCCTGTATTCAAAACCGATTTCGGGACTGTAGGCATGCAGATATGCATGGATGGTTACTGGCATGAAAACTGGAGGTCACTCTGGAGAGATGGTGCAGAGATGGTTCTGTTTCCATCGCAGGGGCCTTTTGGTGATCTTCTTAATCACCGGGCCTGGATGAATCATTATTATATTGCTTCAGCAACGGGAGAAGATGCACGCATTATTGATATAAGCGGGGATACAATTGCATCGGATGGTGAGTTTGCAAGATGGGTTTGTGCCCCTGTCAATCTTGAGAAAAAGCTCATTCATATCTGGCCTCAGGTCAGGAGGTTTGATGATATCCAGAAAAAATACGGAAGGAAAATCAGGATCAGAATCTATCATCCTGAAAACTGGGCTACAATCGAAAGTCTTCATCCTGATGTAAAGGTTAATGATGTCCTCAGGGAATTTGATCTGCCCTCCTATGATGAGCAATTAAGGGAGGCTACAGAGATCCAGGATAAATACAGGTAAAACAGGTGAATCGGAATATACGATCAGTTGTCACTCTATTCCGGAATTACGGAATATCAGTAATTATCTCTGCCATTTATCTTTCAGGTTGCAATAAGGATAGTGAGTCAGATGATTTCTATCTTGATAAACCTCTCTGCTCTGATGTTTTCATCCCAAAATCATCCCAATATAAAGTTGTGGGTTTTTACCCCTCCTGGAGACATAATTCCCTTCCTGTTTCGGAGATTGACTGGGATAAATACACCAGGGTTGTTTATGCCTTTGCAATTCCAAATGCAGATGGCACACTGAATACCAGTGATCTTACTAATACAAAGCAGCTCAGGGATAGTGCACATGCACATGGTGTTGAGGTATATTTTTCAGTAGGCGGAGGTGACGGATCAACAAATTTTGCCTGGATCACCACAGAACAGGAATTTATGACTCGCTTCATTAATGAGGTGACTCAATATGTATTTGAGTATTGTCTTGATGGTGTTGATATTGACTGGGAGTACTGGTCGGGTTACAGGAATAACAGTATTGTACAATCCGAGAGTACCAATTTTGTCTATATCATGAAGAGCCTGAAGGAAAAACTAAAACCCTTTAATAAAGGACTATCAATTGATGTTGGAGCATCCAACTGGTCTGGAGCACATTTTTATACTGACGTTGTGCAGTATATTGATGATATACAGGTAATGTGTTACGATTTTTCAGGTCCTTGGAGTGCCCCCGGTCCTCATTCTTCATATGAACAATCTATAGGATCAGGAAGTTCAATTTATTCCACCGGCCTGGCGTACTGGATTAATGCCAGAAAATGGCCAAAAGAAAAAATCCTTCTTGGAGTGCCTTTTTATGGCCGCGACTTTGATAATGGAGGAGGAGAAGGGATTACTTATGCTGATATCTTAAAACTTTCTCCTGAAGCATACAAATATGACCGTATAAATAACATATATTATAATGGCATCGAAACCATTGCAAGGAAAACCAGGTATGTCGTTGATAATAAGCTATCCGGCATTATGATCTGGGAAATTGGTCAGGACAGCCAGGTTGACAGCACCAGTCTGCTTAATGCCATTGATAATGAAATCAATCCCTGATCAGCGCAAATCTGCGATATCAGGGGGAGAATTTTGAATTTGTCTTCCCGCAGATCACGCTGATTTTCGCTGATCATTATGATTCAGATTGCCATAATATTTAAATTGTATTTCTGATAATCATTCCGGAATGTTTTTGTAAATTGAGGTATCATTTTTCCCTATTCATTATTTATTTTAAAATACTTATGAAAAGATCATCAACCCTGAAAATCAGCAGTGGAGTTCTTCTGCTTATTTTAATCGTATTTCTGTTGATAACCTCCTGTCAGCAGGCTGATCAGACCCGTGAATACGGATGGTTCGATTTTGTAATTCCTGATCTTGACACTACAGAAACTGTTGTCGACATGTCCTTTCTTAATTCTGAAATAGCCGGCAGTTCAGGATTAATTACTCTTAAGGATGGTCATTTTGCCGATGGCAATGGAAACCGGATACGTTTTTTTGGGGATAATCTGACATTCGGTTCATGTTTCCCCGATAAGGAGACTGCAACTGCACTGGCAGTAAGACTGAAGAGACTTGGTATGAATGTGATGAGGTTCCACCATATGGATAATCAGTCTGCACCGGGAGGAATCTGGGATAAGGAGAAAAAAGCACTGGATCCCGATCAGCTGGATAAACTTGACTGGCTTATTTACCAGCTGAAACTAAATGGCATATACTCCAATATAAATACTCATGTTTCCTTCAATTATCCGGGACTTGATTATACCGGAATTGAGCAGTTCAATTACGGAAAGACTATTGATAATTTTTACAGGCCTTACATTGAAATGCAGAAGCAATATGCAAATATGCTGTTGCTGCATAAGAATCCATACACCGGTACAACCTATGCTGAAGAACCGGCAGTTGCATTTGTTGAAATAAATAATGAAAACTCCCTACTTTCCAGCTGGTACCTTCTGCCTAAGCTTAACAAGGTACATATGGCATCGCTCAGAGAACAATGGACAACCTGGCTCAATACCCATCCCGATTATAAAAAGAGTACAGGTGGAGTTGATATTATCAGGATCATTAGCAACTATGAAAATGGATCAAGCGATATTCAGAAAGAAGCATTGTGGAGTTTCCTTGTTGATACTGAGATGTCCTATGCCAAAGAGATGTTCGATTATTTACGGAATGACCTTAAAGTCAAAGCTCTTTTAAGTGAGACACAGGCTTCCTACAGCGGGGTGGCAGGTGTTTTAAGAGAGTCGGAGTACGCAGATTATATAGATATGCATTCATACTGGGAACATCCGTCATTTCCAGGCAAAAGCTGGTCAAGAACTGACTGGCGCATCAGGAACTCTTCCATGGTATCTGACAAAAAGGGTGGAACACTGCCCCGTTTCAGCCAGCATCGTGTTGATGGCATGCCATTGACTATCAGTGAGTATGATCATCCTGCCCCAAGCTTCTTTGTTTCTGAAATGTATCCTATGCTAAACTCATTCTCTGCATTCCAGGATTTTGACGGAATATATCATTTTGCCACAGGAGGTCCCTATAATACCGGAATGATCGATAACTTTTTCCATACAAGCGGTCATCCTCTTAAACAGGTCTTCATACCTGCAGGCGCTGTTATGTTCAGAATGGGAACTATTAAACCGGGAGAACACTATGTCAAACTTGGATTGCCTGAAAAATCAGTGGTAGGTGAACTTGTTAAGGCAGGTGCCAAACTTAAACTGCATGTGACAAACATGAATTATATCTGGGAAAGTGCTGGTTCAGTAAACGCAGTTGCCCTTCTTCATCCTGTCAGTGTAGAAAGGAAAGCCACAGAGCTGGTATTATCGGAGAAAGTGAGCATACCGGAGGGTGCATGGGTAAGTGAGACAGGTGAGATAATATGGGAAAATAAAGATTCGGTAAATGCTGTTTATAAGGTAAATGCACCAGCCGTAAGAGCTGCAGTAGGCTATATTGGCGGGAAAAATATAGAGCTTGGTTCTGTTTCTGTCATGATGGATACAACAACCTACAACTGGGCAGTAATTACACTTACTTCACTCGATGGAAAACCGGTGGAGGAATCATCAAAGATTTTGCTGGTTGCTGCAGGAAGAGCTGAAAATATCGGCTGGAAATGGGATGAAAAATTTACTACTCTTGGCGGTGACTGGGGAAAAGCTCCTTCAAGGGCAGAAGGTATACCTGCAAAGATTGTATTCAGTGAAATGGATAAGTTTTCAGTACATGCCCTCGATCCTGCCGGAAAAGAGACAGCAGAAGTGAAAGTCATCAAAAAGGGAGGTGATCAGATTCTCAATATAGGGGCACAGTATAAAACACTCTGGTATATTATAAAAAGGTAACGCTTTTTTAAACCACAGAGAACACAAAGATTTCACAGAGGACACAGGGTTTTATCAGATTGAAAACTCTGTGTCCCCTTTGTGGTAAACCTCTGTGAACCCTGTGGTTAAAATAGAGTGATACGGAGATTTTGTATATATGACTACAAATCATTTGTAAAATTCCATCCACCGGCATCGTGATATGAAGTTACAATATCACCCGGACGCATCCATATCACCTTGTCAGAAAGATATTTATTGATCCTCCGGGTGACTGTTTTGAATGCCTCCCATCCAACACCTTTTTCAGGATTCAATCCCTGCCAGTGCATATACCACATGCAGTAGGGTGCATTGTTTTTAAGATGTTTGATAATGATACCAGACTTGCCATCTTCTGTAATGTAGTAATCGGGATTTACCCGTTCAACTGAATTTTCCCAGATACCGAAATGATCCATAGCATTTGGCATCAGGTCATACACTCCGCATTTGCCCCTGGCTGCACGTTGGTGAATCCCGTATTCAGTCTCACTTGCCTCATAAAATATTGGAAGTACCCTGTTTCTGAACTTCCCCTCGTCGGCAAGGGTAAGCAGAGCATCAAATACGGCCTGATTGATTTTGAGAGGACCATTTTGCTTCAGATCAGAGTATCTTTTAGTACATGCCTCACATCCGCATCCCGGCCAGGTAAGTCCGGTATACTTAATTCCTCCTTTGCCGGCCTCATCTATGATGCGTGTGAAATAGTCACTGTATTCACTGGTTGCAACACTCGGTTCGTGAAGCCAGAGGCCTTCATGTATACCTCCTTCATTTCCGGTGCCGGTATCAAAATTAAAGAGAGTATTATGAGTCATTATCTCCATATGAGTATCGATCCCCTTTGTCCATGCCTGTTTTACAAATTCAATGTAATCGGTCTCATTCGGATCAGGATCACTTAAAATTGATTTTCCTCCGTAACCGGGAATGAAGCTCGATTCTCCTTTTATGCCATTTGAAGAGCAGTAATCTGTAAATTGTCTGAATGCTTCTGATGATACAATACTTGGATTGGTATCATCCAGGTAAAAGGAAAGGATCATCTTTTTCCGCGGCTTACATGAAATTCCTGCAGACTGGATTGCGAACAAAGCCAGAGCAGATGAGATTGTCCCGAGGAACTTTCTCCTTGGGATAACGTTCTTATTTAATCTACCGTGAATATCCATTTGTTTTCTTCGTTTTTACATACGTGAAGATTATAAACAAGTTTTCTGCCATTCGAAGTTGTCAGGATCACTTCATACCCGCCAAAAAATCCCCTGAAAGAAATGTTCCCCTGGGAGTCTGTCTGCATCGATGTATTGGTTTTCCAGGTTTCGTTAATTAGCTTGTCAAGCATTTTGTAGACAGGCTTGGGATTATATTCCTCATCAATAAGACCGCCCCCCGGAAGCCAGATATTCCTGTCGGAAAAGCCCCACCAGTTGATGCTGGCAACAGCCGGATGACCAAAACATAGCTTAACGAACTGCTCTGTAAATTCCACCTGTGCATCCGATGTCCAGTTACCTTTTCTCCATCCTCCTGTTATCGGTACACCGGAAGACTGGGGATGGAACTCAGTTATATGTATCGGATAGCCGAAACGCTGATACTGGTCAAAGGTTTTCCATACTTCGACAGGAGAAAACCATTCCTGTCTGGGCTCATGCCCCTGAATGCCAATGCCTCCAAGTGGCACATTTCTTTTTTTGAGTTCGGTAATAAGCTCATCGTATCTTTTCCTGACATCCTTATCGGCCAGGGTCCGGTATTCATTAATCATAAGTGTGGCTTCAGGATTTCCCCTGTGAGCCCATTTTAATGCATTTTCGACATAGTCAGCTATGAGTGAAATAGTATCGGTTACGCCCCAGTCTTTCTCATCATCAAAGTTCTGCATCTTATGTTTCCAGGTCTTCACATTGACAGGTTCATTAACCACATCCCAGAGTTCTATTTTATCGCGAAATCCTGAGGTTATGTTAATTACCCTTGTTTTCAGCAGCTCTTCAGTTTCAGTTACAGAGTATTGCCTGAGCCATTCGGGTGTTCCCGATCCGGTTGCCCAAACAAGCGGGTGACCTTTTGTTGTCATCCCATTCAGTTTGCACCATTCGATTGTTTTGAGCATATCTTCCCAGCCGGTGGATCCCTGACGTGGCTCATATGAAGGCCAGTAAAACGGAAATACTGCAAGGTTGAAGATCTTTTTATACCTTTCCTTGAATAGTTCCTCCCGGTAAGTGTTTTCTCCCCTTATCATATCGAAGATTATGCAACCAAAAAGGAAATCGTGACTCTTCTGTTTTACTTCTATCTTCACATTTTTAAGTGGTTTCCCGTCTGGTGTTTTGAACTGGATTGACACGTCACCTTTCCTGTACTTTTCAATATTTTCTCCGGCCTGCTTCATCAGCTTTTCCTCAGTCTGTTTCACGTCCTGTGAAAATCCTTCAGCATGAAGCATAAAAAGGGATGAAATAAGGATGGATGCAATAAAAGTCCCTGATTTTGAATTGGTTGGTTTCTTCATAATATGATTCTATTTAGAATTTTGTATAACATTCCCTAATGGGTTGTCTCAATAGCCCCCATTTCTAGATCCACCCCTAAATCCCCCAGGGGGGACTTATTAAAAATCAGCAATTTGAAAGCCCCCCTTGGGGGGTTGGGGGTAAAAATTGATCATTGGAGACAGCCTCATTTAAAAATAATATTTCATTTCAAGTTAAATATCCTATGCCCTACGGGGAAAGGATTGTTACCAATTCCTTATAGAGGATGTTATATTAAAATCCCTGTCTTTTCTTCTCAGCATATATCGCATCAACCAATCCCTCGGACGGAGCATCTGCTCCGATCTGCCAGAACATTATACCTCCGAGTTTCTGTTCAACGAGATATTTTGTCTTCAGTCTTACAGACATGGTATCATCATAGGTAATGAAAAGACTGTCTTTGGCATTATAAAGGTACGGAGCTTTTGCAACAGGATCCCAATATCTTATGAATCCGTTCCTGTCTTCCATATTTTCTCTTATACCTGAATAACTGGCCCTTAACCTGGCACGTCCCCTGTTCAGCTGATAGAGGCCGTTGTTTTCGGGAGGAACACCCTGCCATGCCCTTCCGGAAAAGTTTGAGCCGATTACTATCTTGCCAGGATCAACTCCTTTTTCAAGAAGGAAATTAACAATTTTCTCAGTTGAGAATGGTTTTGTGGAATCGCCTTCCTCTATCATCTTTGCTGCCGCAGGCGTTCCCTGTATATCCTCCATCTTTATTAAACCCAGATTTGTATGATGTGAGGTATATGGATCACCACCTCCTGCAAGATCATACGACATTACATTTACATAATTGACGCACTGCATCACTTTGTCGAGCTCAATAAAGTCGAAGGCCATTTCCCAACCTGCTGAGGCCCATGTGAGCACAAGGTAGTCGCAGATTGTATTCATCGCTGCCTTTAGTTCACACATAAGCTTTGTGAAATTTTCCTTGTCTGCTGGACTATATGGATTGTTGTCTCCCGGTAGTCCCGGATATTCCCAGTCGATATCGAGGCCGTCAATATCATATTCCTTAATGAATCTGAGGACACTTTCAACAAATTTCTTTCTTCCTTCATCGGTCATTGCCATATCGGAGAATCCCTTCGATCCGGCCCAACCTCCGCAGGCCACCATTACTTTCAGACCCGGATGTTTCTTTCTTTCCTTTACCAGCCTTTTCAGCATTAAGCCCAGAGTATCTTCAGGAAATTTCATTTCACCGTCAATTACTTCCGTGAAGGAAAAGATAATGTGAGTCAGCTTGTCGAGAGGAAGTGCTTCAGGTTTAAAATTATTCCACCTGGTATAGTAATAGGCCATTACCTGAACGCCTTTTTCATCAGGCTGACGTCTGTGGCATGAGGTCATAATAATTGTCAGCAGGAGAAGGCCGATCATTAATTGTCTTTTCATAGGATTATTTTTAAAATTTTAAAATTTTGAATGATGGTTAAACTACTGTTAATTATTTAACAATCTAATCAGCGTTATTTTACAAATGATGCTTCCACAAATGACCCTGTTACTTCCTTTCTTGCTGACGGATCATTGTCCAGGGTGAGAACAGCAATCCATGGTTTGTTCCTGTCGCTGACATTAAGTTTGAATACTGTTTCAGCAGTGCTGTTTCCTGAAAGTTCAAACTGCTGACTGTCATTATTTGCTGTTGCATTGAATACTTTCAGAGCTACAACATGTCTGCCTGTGCCTGTAATAGTTACCTTCAGATTCACAGTTCCCTCAGATGACAACGTTGATTCAGCTTTAATTTCTGCCTCTTTTACAGGTTCATCATTGGCTTCAATGCTTTTTCCGTAATTTGAATAAATAGCAGCAGCACCAAGGAAGCGGTTGACAGGTTCGACCCAGATCTCTTTGCTTGTTGCAGTATTTGTTGCAGACCAGTGTGGCATATCACCGTTCATACAATCCATTCCTACAGGCAGAGCACCTGTTATATCTTTAAGGCAATATGCAAAATGAGGAGCAAAACCATACCCGACACCATACATCAGACTTTGTCCGAATGGGTTGGCTCCAAGAATCCATTCCAGTTGTTTACCGACCAGCAGCATACCTTCCTTATCATTTCTGAGTCTTGATGCTTCAGCCAGGGCCCACGATGATGACATCTGGATGTTTGTATTGCCATGGAATAATCCGTCACGGTAAATAGGGAAGGTACGCAATGCATAGTTCTCATCCAGCTGAGTGCCATCATTGTACTGGCGCAACATATCGCTTCGCATTGAAGTATCCTCTGCTGCCATTACATCTGACCTTTTCCATACTGAATTCGGAAGGTGATAATATGGTGCCGCAATAAGGCTTCCGCGTTTCATAAAGTATTCGCTGTGTAAGACTGCAGCGCTATACCACTCAATCCACTCCTTATGATCGGGAAGCTCCTTACAGAGCATTGAAAGTGCGATAAGCGGAGCCTCTTCAAAAGCTGCATGCAGATTATGAATTACTTTTGTCCTTTCAGTGGTCTCATAGAAATATCCTGTTATGGGAATGCCATCAAGGAATGACTGTTCCTGGCAACCTATCAGCATTTTTCCAAACATTACTGCCTGCTCACGGTACTTCTCATCTCCTGTCATTTTGGCAAGTAAAAGCGAGGAAGTAACTCCCCAGGATGCTTCCCTGTAATCGGCCTGATCCCATTTATTTTTTGATTCAAATGCAGCCTGCCAGTCTTCGATGGCTGCAGTTTTTGAACGCATTGCAAGTTCGGGATGTGACTTTTCAAGCATGGTTGCTGCCTTGCACTGAACTGCCGCAGCAAGGAAATTTTCCCATGGAATATTTTTGGCCGGAGATATCACATCATCAATAGTTCCAACTTTATTATCGGTGTATATCCTCATAACGCTGAAGCTCATATGATAACCGTCGCCAAACCTTGTTTTGAGAAGGTATTCAAGCCCCCATGCAATTTCATCGCGTATTCGGGTAGCAAGGTCGCTGAGTTCTGGTCTTTTCTCTATGAATTCAAGGTTATTCATCATGGCAAGGGCCGACATTGCTGTTCTCCAGGAACCCTGTGAAAGGTCACCGGCGTCATGCCATCCTCCATTTATTATTTTCTTTTCATCACCCCTGAATCCCTGCCAGTCCTTGTGACACTCAAGATGAATACCGGGTACATGGAAGCCGCATCTTTCGCAGAAAAAGAAATTAATTGCTTTGAAAACAGGCTGGAGCCATACATTTTCATCAATGAGGAATGTTCCTGATTCTATATCGCCTGTCTCTATCCGGTATGAACCACTTTTGTTGAAATCTGAAAAGTCAATCTGACTAAATTCTCCGTTGAGTGTACTGAGGGTTCTTACCTTACCTGAATAAACAGTGATTCCACTCAAGTCAGTTATTTTAAATGTATTGCCTGCTCCTTTTCCTGCCATTGCAATCTTCTGATCACCTGGCCTGTAGCCAATATGACTGAATGATATTTTTCCCGGCACAACATCCCATCCTTCAAACTGGTCAGCATCGACTTTCTGAAGTTCAACCTTATCGAAATCATAGGTAACAATACCATTTTCCTCGGGATGGTGTCCAATAAGCATCTGATTGAACTTTAATTCAGTGATCCTGTCCCTGCGGAGATGAGGAATCTCAAACAGTACATTATTCCATTCTCCGGGTTTCAGATCCTGTATACTGTGATCCCCGCTGGGTGTTGTGGCATTAAAGACAGTGCCATCATTTTCTATATGGAGTTCAAGGTAATATGTCATCATATCTGCTGGATGGACATATACCCAGAATGAGATCCTGTTATATTCTGACCAGTTCTGGGGTTCCCTGAACTTAAGTTGAACTGAGGTATTTCCTCCCTGTAATCCTCCGAATGATCCCCATTCAGTCCTGTTTTTTTTATAATGTTCCTCATCCCTTAATGAAGTGCTGAAACGGAGCGATTTTTTCCCGTCCTTCGAACGTTCGGTTGTATAACTCATCTCTCCGATACCCGTAACATTCCAGCCTGTTTCACTTTCCATATCATCTATCAGTTTTGAATCTGAAACAGGTTTCCCGGCCCATTCGGTCATTAGTGAATTTTGCTCTGGAACTTCAAGAGGAAACTTTTTGAAAGACAGTAGGTTTTCCCGGACTGTCTCTTTTCCGGACTTGCACGATACAATTAATATCATCAGCAATAAGACAGAGAATTTCTTCATGGTAATCAGGGTTATAGTATAGGTAATTAAAAAGTTCTGTGAGAAATTTACACAAATTTTCGTTGGTGAGCGCAGCAGCGGAGCCAAAAACAGCCTGACAAGAGTTAAAAAAAATTAAAATTATCATAACTGTACCCCTGAATGAGTATTTATCTTAAATTTATAACAGATCGTTCTTTCAAACCTAATACTCTGACCATGAAAACAAAATCTGTTAGCTTAAGTGTCTTCATTGTTTTTTTGATTTATCTGGCCTTACCGGTTAAATTGTATGGACAGGAAAAATTCATAGTAAATGACCTTGGCTATTTTGAAAGCTCCGGATTCGATGTAATGGTTTTTGATGATTATTATCCCTCAGGACACCAGAGCGGGGTAACTATTATACAGAATGGTGTCCGCGTAGCTGCAAACGGCGATATAAGGATCACAGGACTGGCTCCTGTGGCCAGGGCACAGAAAAAAGTCGATATTCCCGGTAGTTTTATTGATGCTGATGTGACTTTTCCTGAAAATTCACTTAAGTATACAGTCAGGGTAAAGGCAGCAGACAGGAAAATAATAATTACTGCCAGCCTGGTAAATCCATTACCTCCGGCCCTTGAAGGTAAGGCATGGTTCAGCATGGAACTATTTCCGCCAATTCTTTTCGGGAAAAGCTGGAATATGGATGGAAAGACAGGATTGTTTCCCACTGATTCATATGGTCCCTTCAATGGTGATGAGCTTTTGCCTTATGCCACAGGAAAAGTTCTTACCGTGGCACCTGAGGTTGATGCACAAAGATTAAGGATAAAAGCAATTAAAGGTGACCTGCAGCTTGTTGACGGACGTAATGACCGTAAAGCGAGCTGGTATATTGTAAGGACTGCTATTCCGGCAGGTCAGACCACCAATGCCATTGAATGGGAAATTGAAGCTAATGCATTGAAAGAATATGTATATCAGCCTGTTATTCATATAAGCCAGATAGGGTACCTGCAGAATGAACCAAAAAAGGCTGTTATTGAATTCGATAAAAAACTGTCAGTTACAGGAAATGCAGATATCATCAGGATAAATGCTGATGGTTCAAAGACAACAGTTTCAACTGTTACGCCTTCAGCATGGGGCAAATTCCTTAAATTCAACTATGCAGTATGCGATTTCAGCAGTCTTAAAGAACCTGGAATGTATATGATAAAGTACGGGAATACTGTTTCAAATATTTTCAGGATTGACAATGACATTTATGATCGCTATGTATGGCAGCCAACACTGGAGTATTTTCTCCCGGTTCAGATGTGTCATGTGAGAGTGGAACAGGGATCAAGAGTATGGCATGACTTCTGCCATCTCGATGATGCTATAATGGCTCCGACAAATCTCACCCATTTCGACGGTTATTCACAGGGTCCTGAAACATTTACAGAGTTCAGGTACCCTGATCATGTGCCTCACCTTGACCGCGGTGGATGGCATGATGCCGGTGATTTTGACCTGAGAATTGAATCACAGGCAGTTACTACATGGAGACTTGCCATGATGTACGAACTATTCAAAGCTGATCTCGACGCCACAACAGTCAATCAGGATTCGCGTGTAGTTACCCTGCATAAACCTGATGGGATTTCAGACTTCCTTCAGCAGATAGAGCATGGAGTACTTACAATTCTGGGGGGGTATAAGGGTCTGGGAAGGCTTTATGACGGAATGATAAGCCCCACCAGGAAACAGTACGGACTACAGGGTGATGCCAGCGCACAGACCGATAATCTTGTTTACAGCAGGGATCTGCCTGATGGCGCAAAAACTGCTTATCAATCCACAGTAATGGACGATAACTGGGTTTTCACTGAAGATCATCCCGGACATGAGATGCTCGGGGCTGCAACACTGGCAGCATCCTCCAGAGCATTGAAATCATACAGGCCTCAGATGTCTGCAGAATGTCTTGCAGCTGCAACCGACATTTATGAAAAAGCGTTTAAGAAAAAAATGGTGGCTGAGAGAATTGCTGCTGATGCAGAGCTCTTTAAAACAACAGGAGATACAAAATATCTTACAGACATTGTCACACAAAAAGAGTTTATAATTTCAAATATTGCAAGGACAGCCTGGGCAGTTGGAATGGTTTATGACAAGATAACCGATCCTGTATTCAGGAAGGATATGGATAAGGCTGTAAAGGATTATGCTGTCCAGCTTGATAAGGAAGCTGCATCGACACCGTTCGGAGTTCCCTTCAAACCTGATGTATGGGGTGACGGATGGAGCATTCAGTCATCGGGTGTGAGATATTATTTTCTGCTGGCTGGCTATCCGGGGGTATTCAAACCCGACAGGATTTTCAGTTCGGTTCAGTTCGTTCTGGGATGCCACCCTGGTGAAAATACAGCCTCTTTTTCATCAGGAGTAGGAGTAAAGTCTCTATTACAGGCATATGGTACCAGCAGGGCTGATCTTTCCTACATCCCTGGAGGGGTGGCATCAGGTACGGCAATCATCAGGCCTGATTTCCCTGAGCTTAAGGATAACTGGCCTTTCCTCTGGCAGCAAACAGAATATGTCATGGGCGGAGGTGAGACCGACTTCATGTTTCTTGTACTTGCAGCAAACAAGCTCCTCGGTAAATAAAACAAATCAAATCACAACTGTTATGACAATGATGATTAACAGAAGGAGATTCCTAGCGAATACCTCACTTACAGCAACAGGTATAATACTCGGAAGTAAGATCGCCGGATGCACCTCAGCAGACCATGAGAAAATAGTATCATATGATATTATGAAGGACGTATTGAAATACCGGAAGTTCGATGCTCATGTTCATCCCTTTGATGAAACTGAAAAACAGCTAGAAATAGCTGACAGGCTGGGTATTGAAAAAATGCAGGTTTCAAATCCGGTAACAAATTTCTCAGGGAATGAACCTGAAGGCCCTGATGTTGTAAGGAAAAATAATGATAAGATTATTGAACTGGTCAGAAAATATCCCGACCGCTATGTTGGTTTTTTCACTCTTAATCCATTATACCGGAAGGAATCACAGGATGAAATTAAAAGATGCGTGGATGCAGGTCTGATTGGATACAAGGGTTATTTACAGGTCAAGCTTAATGATCCTGCGTACTACCCTGTCATTGAGAAGCTTATTGAGCTTAAAATGATTATATATATGCATACATTCACACAGCTCGGCATGGGCGGCTATCGCATGAAATATGATGTGGGAAGATTTCCGAATACAACCCTGGCTGAGGATATGGTCGATTCAGCAAAAAGATATCCGGAGGGAGTTTTCCACTTTGCCCATATCGGAGGTGGTGGTGACTGGGAATATCAGTGCAAGATACTTAAACAGTGTCCGAATATTTATGTCGATACAGGGGGCAGTAATAACGAATCCGGAATCGTTGATTTTGCAATAAGGGAGTTAGGTGAAGACAGAATATTTTTTGGTACTGATGGTGCCTATATCCATGGCGTCGGAAGAGTTCTTGCATCAAATGCTACAGAAGAACAGAAGCGGAAGATATTCTATGACAACTATGTTAATATTCTAAAGAAAGGAGGTCGTTATGTTGCTTGATATCAATGCCTATGTAGGCCACTGGCCTTTTAAAAAACTTCAGTACAACACCTGCGCTAAGCTCCTTGAAAGGATGGACAAATACTCAGTTGACATATCGGTTGTAAGTAATCTTAACGGGATATTCTATAAAAATACACAGTCTGCCAATGAGGAGCTTTATGATGAGCTGCAGTCAGATAAAAGATTCAAAGGAAGGTTTATTCCTTTTGCAATAATCAATCCTATATATGCCGGATGGAGGGAAGATCTTGATCTGTGTGTCTCAAAGATGGGAATGAAAGGTATAAGGGTTTTTCCTCAGTATCACGATTATGAGATAAACGATCCGTCTTTTATTGAGCTGGTAAAAATGGCCCGTGAAAAAAATGTACCTGTAGCTATAGATATCAGGATGGTTGACAGCAGGCAACGCTCCTGGATGGATATACCAGTCTTTGTGCCCGGTGAAAAAACTGACATCATTTTTAAGGAATGGCAGTTGAAGAATATTATTCCGATCATAAAGGAGGTGCCTGATGCAAAATACATTATAGTAAATATTGCAAATGGACTGAGATTAAGTGATGAAGAGCTTGATATTATGAAGAAAGCCGATGTTCTTATGGATACATCTGGCCGTTCAATGTCTGATTTGCCTGATCTTATTAAGAAATTCGGAAAGGAGAAGTTTGCATTCGGCACACATGCTCCTGTACTTGATTATCTTTCAGGCAGGCTCAGAATTGAGTATATGAATGACACTGAAGCTGATGAAACGACAAAAGAAATGCTGAGGTCAGGCAATGCCAGGAGAATTATCGGAATCTGAAAAAAAAGTTTGCCACCAAG
>CALMJY010000305.1 GCA_937864815.1 uncultured Bacteroidota bacterium | reverse complement strand
CTTTGTGGTTAAAAATCAAGTAATTCAATAACCACTATAGTATGGATAAGACCAGATTATCATATATCTACGCCGGACTCGCTGTCCTTTTCTGGGCAACAGTTCCCACTGCATTTAAAATAAGTCTTGGCGAGCTTAACATACTGCCTATGCTTACAATAGCCTCTGTCACATCTGTTGTGGTGCTTACGGGGGTGATCATAGCACAAAATAAAACAAGCCTGATAGGCTTCAGTGACCGCAGGGAGTTTTTTAATTCTGCAATCCTGGGATTCATAAATCCGTTTGTTTACTATCTCATTCTCCTCAAAGCATATACTCTCCTGCCCGGCCAGGTAGCCCAGCCGCTTAACATGATCTGGCCGATTATCCTGGTATTCCTTTCTGTTCCGATCCTTGGACAGAAAATTGAGAAGAAAAGCTTCCTTGCCCTTTTTATAAGCTTTATCGGGGTATATGTCATTTCCTCCCAGGGAAAACTTTTCCAGCAGGGAAATGCAAATCTGACCGGTGTGCTTCTGGCATCGGGCAGCTCGCTATTCTGGGCTTTCTATTTTATAATGAATGTCAGGGATAAAAGGGATGAGGCAGTAAAACTTCTCCTCAACTTCATTTTTGGATCAATATATCTGGTTATTGCTATGACATTTACAGGTCAGTGGCAGGAAATAAATGAAATAAAAGGCATTGCTGCTTCAATCTATATAGGGGTATTTGAGATGGGTATTGCATTCCTGTTCTGGCTGAAAGCCCTCCGGATTGCCAAAACAACCGACAAGGTTAGTAACCTTGTCTATCTTGCTCCTTTCTTTTCACTTCTGCTACTGCATTTCATTATACATGAACCTGTCTACTTCACAACTCCTGTGGGACTTTTGCTGATCATTGCGGGAATATTTGTACAGAACTATAAAACAAAAACTGTTGTTTAATCGTTATATTTGCAGATTATTAAGGTTATACTACTATTCAGTATATTTTATGAAAAGGTATTTTTTGTTACTGTTTCTTTTACCTGTTTTATTCCTTTCGTCCTGTAAGAAAGAGGAAGAAGATCCCTTTGTTCCGCCAACACCTGACGAAGTTGCAAGGAATGAGCTTTATAATGTAATGAAAGCATATTATCTCTGGGATAAGCTTATGCCAACCGTAGTTAAGGAGAACTATACAGGCCCATATGAACTTCTTGAAGCTATGCGGTATAAGGAACTCGACAGATGGAGCTATGTTCAGAAGTATGATGATTATATTAAACAAAGTCAGGCGATATTCGTTGGACACGGAATCAGGATTGGGCTGGATATCAATAAAAAAACACGTATAGCCCAGATTTACAATAATTCTCCAATGTATGCCCTGGGTGTAAGACGGGGATGGATTATTAAAAAGCTGAACGATACTGAACTTGCTCCTATTTTTATTGCAGGAGACGGAGAGGCATATTACAATCTTATCGGACCTTCAACAGCAGGCATAACAAATAAATTTCTCTTTCAGACTCCGGAAGGCAAAGACTCAACTATTACAACAACTAAAGCACAATTCACTCTGAATACAGTACTTTATTACGATACTCTTCATCTGAAGACCGGTATTACAGGACATCTGGTATTTGAACAATTTGTTCAGCCTTCAAATGCTGAGCTTGAAACAGCTTTTGCATTTTTCAAAGCGAATAATATTAATAATATAATTGTTGATCTCAGGTATAACGGCGGAGGCGACCTTACTGTATTGCAGAATCTTGCAGCACATATCGGAGGTTCCTCAAAATTCGGGAAACCGTTCCTGACCCTTACCCATAATGATCAGCAGGTTTCCAGAAATAAAACATATAATTTCGGAACAGTTGCATCTCCTGTAACAGTTGGTAAAATGATAGTTATTACTACCCGTTCCACCGGATCAGCCAGCGAGGATCTGATTAACGGACTCAAGCCATTTATGGAAATAAAGACTATTGGCGACACCACAAACGGAAAACCGGTTGGGATGTATGGTTTCCAGCATCTTAAATCTTATATGTTCTGGCCGATATCATTCACACTTCTGAATACTGCCGGGGTAGGTGATTTTTATGATGGCTTCTTTCCGGAGAAATATGTTCCGGATGATATTACTCATGACTGGGGTGAAAGAAATGAAGCATGTCTTAAGGAGGCTATTTACCTCCTTGAAAATGGTTCAGTATCGGCCAAGAGTCAATACAGTTATCACCGTTCTGTTCAGTTCTCTGAAGGTCCGGAGAGGCTCAATGATGCCTATTTTATTGAAAAATAGATAAATACAATTCTTAACATTGAAGTCACAACCCAGGGAAAGGATTATTCTTGGTATCGATCCGGGAACCAGCATTACCGGTTACGGTGTCATCAAGACTTCAGGAACGGTCCCGGAACTGATTGCCATTGGATCAATCGACCTTTCAAAAATTGATGATCATTATGTAAAGATCAAGCATATTTTTGACCGCACAATCGGAATTATTGATGAATACCACCCTGACGAACTTGCAATAGAAGCTCCATTCTATGGTAAAAACATCCAGTCGATGCTTAAGCTGGGAAGAGCCCAGGGTGCTGCAATTGCTGCTGCCCTCTCACGCTCCCTTCCTATTTTTGAATATGCTCCCAGAAAGATTAAAATGTCTATAACCGGACAGGGAGCTGCTTCAAAGGAACAGGTAGCTGCAATGCTTACAAATATTCTGAAATTTAAGATAGGCGAAACAAAACTTGATGCAACCGATGGCCTTGCTGCAGCTCTTTGCCACTTTTATCAAACCAACAATCCGGTTATGGAAAAGAGCTACAACAGCTGGAAGGATTTCATGAATAAGAATCCCAAAAGGGTAAAAAAAGCTTAACCCCCCTATGCCGGTGCATAGGCAATTGCGGCCACACTGACTTTTACTCCTTCTGTTTTAAGAATCTCATTTATACATGATTCCATAGTTGATCCTGTTGTTATAACATCGTCTATCAGCAGGATATGCTTTCCCCTGATTGACTCCGGATCTTTTACATTGAAAATCCCCTCAACATTTACCCACCTTTCATACCTCGACCGTTTGGTCTGGGTGGAAGATGAAATAATTCTGACAACGGCACTTTTATTCACGGGAATACCTGTGGCATCTGAGATACCATCCGCAATGAGCTCACTCTGGTTGAATCCCCTTGACCGTTGTTTTGAAGGATGCAGGGGTACAGGTATTATAAAATCGATTGTATCTGTAAATCCTGAGGATTTAAGTGATAATCCGTAAATTCTCCCCAGCTCAGACCCAATCTCATTTATTCCCCTGTATTTAAGATAATGAATGAGGTTCCTTATCCTGCTTCCCTTATTATAGTATGAAAAAGCAGCAGCAGTTTCAATTTTACATCTTCCCCAGAAAAGCTGTTCAACAGGGTTCTCCCGGCAGAGATGATAATCTGTACACGGAATTACAATATAACATTCAGTGCAGATAATATTCTCATTCCGCAGTAAATGGTTACCACAGCCATAGCATATGCGTGGAAAGAGGAGACTCAGGAAGTCATCCCACAAATCATAAAGCCATTTCATGCAGCGGGCAGAAAAGGTACTGCCCTAAGTTAAAGATTTTTAATGATATTGGCAGCTATTTCCCTGAATTCTTCAGGTGTAAACTTCAGTTTCGGATTCCGGAAATTTACATCCTCCATGCTGTCCATGGGTACCAGGTGAATATGAGCATGCGGTACTTCAAGCCCGAGTACAGCAATGCCTATCCTGTTACAGGGATATGCTTTTTTTATAGCCGCGGCTACCTTTTTGGAAAATACCATAATACCCTCAAGATCATTATCCTCAAGATCAAATATATAATCTACCTCCTTTTTGGGTACTACAAGTGTATGCCCTGCTTTCAGCGGATTAATATCAAGGAAAGCAAAATACCTGCCATTTTCAGCCACCTTATAGCAGGGAATTTCTCCGTTTATAATACGTGTGAATATTGAGGCCATTTCTTCTATAATGAAATTGCAACTATCTCAAAAGGGATCACCCCTGACGGAACTTTAATCTGCACGACATCCCCTACCTTTCTGCCCAGAAGTCCCTGGGCAATGGGAGAGCTTACAGCAATTTTTCCAAGCTTGAAATTAGCTTCGCTTTCAGGTACAAGCTGGTATTCCATAACACTGTTATTGGTCTTGTTCCTGATTTTAACTTTATTCAGAATGCTTACAGTCGATTTGTCGATCTTCGATTCATCAATAATCCTTGACCTGGCAACAATATCCTCAAGTTTGCTTATCTTCATTTCAAGCATTCCCTGGGCTTCCTTGGCTGCAGCATATTCGGCATTCTCTGAGAGATCACCTTTATCCCTTGCTTCTGCAATCTGCCTTGATATCATTGGTCTCTCATCTTTACGGAGATGATCAAGCTCATCCTTCATCTTCTGAAGACCTTCCTCTGTCACATAAATTACATCTGACATCTTTCCTCTGTTATATTTAAAAAACAAGAAGAATTCCGGCTTTTGCCGGAACTCTTCAACACAAATATATAAAAAGAATATTAAAAAAACAAATAAATAAGCTGTTATAAAGTGCTTTACAGCAGTTTATGATATAAATTCAACAGTTACTTGTACTTTTTTGCTCCCCTTTTTGTCTTTGATTTATTACTTTTCTTCTTTGCCTTGTCCCTGGCCGCTATGTCCTTCTTGTTCTGTTTCATACGGTCCTGAACTTCAGATGACTGGATCTCATATGATCGCTTTTGTGCAGCTTTGCTGCCGTCTTTGATAGCATCTTTCTGTTCTTTCTTCTTTTTATCGGCTTTTTTCTGGGCCTTTTTTGCCTTCCTGGGTTGTATTAATAATGTGTGTGTCTCAAGAGTCTTTTCGCTAATATCCACCCCTATCCCGATAGCTATCGGGACCCCCAAGGAAGACTTATTGAAAATCAGTGGATTTGAAAGCCCCCCCTGGGGGGTTGGGGGGTAAAAATCGATATCTGAGATATCCTCATTATTAATTGAATATCCCGTCCTTGTAGCTCCAATAAATAATGTAAGAGACATTGCAATAATCATCAAGCTCCTGAAAGTTAATATTTTCATATACTACAATTGAAATAAATACTCTGCTTTGACGTTTGTTTTCCAGACCTATGATTAATTTTGTGCCACCAAAATTATTAATGTGACTTCATTCTCAAAAATAACTCTTTTTTTAATTGCCGGATCACTGGCAATATTCCTGAGCTCATGTTCCAGGGATAAAAATGACGTTATTCCTGATGTATATGTCGACTTCACGATTGACCTTTTAGATCCCGAATTCATTAATCTTAATGCCATCGGGGGCAATGTTACTGTAAATGAGCAGACAAATAATTTCGGTTACAGGGCTGCAGGATTTTCAGGCAATGGTATAATTGTACATGCAGGAGTTGATGAGTTCTATGCATATGACCGAACCTGTCCTCATGATTATTCGGAAAACAAATCGGCACCCAGGATAAACGTTGATGGTACAAATACCCTATATGCTGTGTGTCCGGAATGTAAAACAAAATATGGACTACCGGTAAACGGTACTCCGGTTGAAGGAATTGGAAGATACCCGCTGAAAAACTATAAAACAAGCTTCGACGGGAGACGGATCAGGGTGTGGAATAATTATTGAATTTTATATCCCTACACCTGCCCTTGAAACATATGGTTTTGATTTTTGATCAATGCTACATTAACTGGATAATACGGATCATCAGACCACCTGCCACCGGTATAAGTTGACCACCTTATACAATTATCAATCATTTAATTGAGATGGTCTGTCTGTACTTAAGAAGTCTGGCCTTTGCTAACGATTTTTCCACCAGGCATCATAATTATATTCTTCAACAAGATCTCCGTCTGATTCCATTACTCCTGTTATTGACCCTAAGTGATCCTTACAAAGGTAATAAATATCAGGTGTGTACTCTCCGGTCTGAATTGCCAATGCTTAGTCTTATGCTTTACCAGGTGACTTAAAGCCGATGGGCTTACGGTTCTTTTGTTCCATATCCTGCTGCTTGGAAGCTTCCAACTGTTTGAGGTATTCAAAAATGAGCATGATCTTTTGGTCATGGTCAGTATATTTCCTTTCTATTTCTTCCAGCTTGTGTAGTATGTCTTTATAGGCAAGAAGCATCTCACGCATACGAACAAAAATTTCTATTATCCGTATGCTTACTTTAATAGCCCTCTCATTCTTTATGACATTGGCAAGCATTAATATTCCGTGCTCTGTAAATGCATATGGCAGATAGCCTCCAAGTTGCTTCCTGGAAGGTATCGCATTTTGCGATACCAGGATATCAACCTCTTTTTCTGATAGCTGGAACATAAAATTTTCTGGAAAGCGTTTCAGGTTTCTTTTAACCTGTTCCCTTAACCGGATAGCTTCTATATCGTATAGGCTGGCCAGATCCCGGTCAAGCATCACCTTTTTATCTCTTATCTGGTAGATCTTATTGGTTATTATTTCGTCCGGTATTGCAAGCTGGCTGGGTCCCTTTACCATGCATTAAATGTTTGACTTTTGTAAATCTACTTATTTAAACTTGGTATCGCAAATTGCGATACCAAGTTTAAATAAGTCCAAATTTGGCAATAATTGTTCTCACATAGATTTATCTGAGATTAGATTATACTTCTTTTGAACCTCCTTTCTAACGATCAACGCTATGACCTTGTTGAGTCATAATAATAATCCCCGACATCTGACTTTGTAGTGATGTTCCCAATATCATCATAGTTACTCTTGTAAAATGCTGTCCGATAGTGTATCGAGACTGGGGTAAAAAAAAGGCCGGCAAATCTGCCAGCCTTATTTCAATACTTTAATTTCTAGTATCTGTAATGATCAGGTTTGTATGGACCTGTCAACGGAACACTAATATAATCGGCCTGTTCCTTTGAAAGAATTGTGAGTTTAACTCCAAGCTGGTCGAGATGCAGACGTGCAACTTCCTCATCAAGGTCTTTAGGAAGCCTGTAAACACCTACTTTGTAATTCTTCTGCCACAGATCAAGCTGGGCAAGTGTCTGATTGCTGAATGAATTACTCATAACAAATGACGGATGGCCCGTAGCACAACCAAGATTAACCAGTCTTCCTTCAGCAAGCATAAAAATTGCATGACCATCAGAAAATTGATATTTATCAACCTGAGGCTTGACATTTATCTTCTTTATCCCTTTTAGTTCATTAAGTTTATCTACCTGTATCTCATTATCGAAATGGCCGATATTGCAGACTATTGCCTGGTCCTTCATCTTCTTCATGTGCTCAACAGTGATCACATCCCTGTTGCCTGTTGCTGTAACATAGATATTACCTTCATCAAGCGTATCTTCAACAGTTTTTACCTCAAAACCTTCCATCGAGGCCTGAAGAGCGCAGATAGGATCTATCTCAGTTACAATCACCCTGGCACCGTAAGCCTTCATTGATCTTGCACAGCCTTTACCAACATCTCCATATCCGCAAACAACAACAACTTTGCCTGCTATCATTACATCTGTTGCCCTTTTGATCCCGTCAGCCAGTGACTCCCGGCAACCATAAAGATTATCAAATTTTGATTTTGTAACTGAATCATTCACATTGATTGCAGGAACAAGCAGTTCGCCATTTTCCATCATCTGGTACAAACGGTGAACACCGGTGGTTGTTTCTTCTGAAATCCCCTTGAGTTCCTTTACGGCGCGATGCCATCTCTGCGGATCTTTTGACAGAATATCCTTCAGTGTTGCAAGAATTATCGCTTCTTCCCTTGATTCTGCTTTTTTGTTCAGGATTTCAGGATTCTTCTCAGCCTTGTAACCCAGGTGCACAAGAAGTGAAGCATCTCCTCCGTCATCAACAATAAGATGAGGACCTTTTCCGTCAGGAAATGAAAGTGCCTGATCAGTACACCACCAGTATTCTTCGAGTGTTTCACCTTTCCATGCAAAAACCGGTATACCGGTAGCAGCAATGGCTGCAGCTGCATGATCCTGTGTTGAAAATATATTGCAGCTTGCCCAGCGGACATCCGCTCCAAGCTCAGCAAGAGTCTCAATAAGAACAGCTGTCTGAACTGTCATGTGCAGGGAACCTGTAATACGGGCACCTTTGAGAGGTTTTTCTGCTGAATATTTCTTCCTGATCGCAAGCAATCCCGGCATCTCCTTTTCAGCTATTTCTATCTCTTTCCTGCCAAAGTCCGCAAGTGATATGTCTTTTACCTTGTACTGAATTGTATCAACTGTTACATTCATAATTATAAATTTTTAAGTCTGCAAAGATAATAAAAAAATGATGATTTTCAGGGAATTATTTTGAGTGTTTCCTCCCTGTCAAGATGCATCTGTTCCACGAGCTGGCTTATATTATCAAATTTTCTCTCATCCCTAAGTCGTTTCCTGAATACGACGGTAACATTTTTTCCGTAAATATTACTTTCAAAATTCAGTATATTAACTTCAATGCTTCTGAATCCTTTACTGCTGGTGATTGTAGGATTTGTACCAATACTCAGCATTCCGGTGCAAATTTTATTGTCAACCTTAACTTCAACAGCATATACTCCGTTGGCAGGAATGAGTTTATGAATCTCAGGCCTTATGTTTGCGGTCGGGAAGCCTATTGATCTTCCTATCTTTTTACCCTCAACCACCATCCCGGTAAGTAAGTAATTATATCCCAGAAGATTATTTGCATCATCGAGACGTCCGGAAAGCAATGCCTCCCTTATAAGTGTTGAACTGATTGCACCTTCAGCAGTTTCAAGTCCCTCCAGTTGTTCAATCCTGAAATCCATCAGGTCTGAACACTGTCTTATTGTCTCAAAATCACCCTCTCCGCTACGCCCGAAGTGATGATCATAGCCAACAATAAGATGCTTTGTTCCGATTTTACCGACCAGTATATCCCTGACAAAGTCGCATGCAGGAATCCTGCTGAATTCCCTGGTGAAGTTGATTATAACCAGATGGTCAATTCCTGCTTTTTCAAGCAGCTCTTTCTTTTCATCAAGAGTAGTCAGAAAAGTAAGGTTGAGATGATCTTTCTCAAGTACCAGCCGCGGATGAGGAGACAATGTTACAACAACAGAACTTCCGCCTTTCTCCCTGGCTTTGCTGACAAGGTGATCGAGAAGCATTCTGTGTCCGCGGTGAACACCATCAAATATTCCAAGTGTTACAACCGGTATTTTGATTTTCAGTTCCTCGTATCCGTTATGAATGATCATATCCTCTATTATGGCTGCAAAATTAGTAAAGCCTTGCTAATGCAGTAACAAAATGATTTTGTTTTTGTACTTTTATAGTAATTAATCCTTTTAATCAAATACAATGAAGTCCGGAAGTTTCTACAGTTCCGATCCCTGGCTGAAACCATATACAGGTGCTATAAACAACCGGATAAACAGGTGTGTTGCGAAAGAAAGGAGCCTTGCAGGTGATGGAACTCTTTGTGATTTTGCACTTGGACATTTCTATTATGGCCTGCACAGGACAAAAAACGGATGGATCTTCAGGGAATGGGCTCCCAATGCCACGCATATCTTTCTTACAGGTACTTTCAACAAATGGGAAGAGAGAAAGGAATACTCTCTTACACGACTTAACAGTCATGGTGACTGGGAGTTGCAGCTTCCCCCCGATGCCCTTCATCATGAGGATCTGTACAAGATGTCAGTTCACTGGGATGGTGGAAAAGGTGAGAGAATCCCATCATATGCCAGCCGTGTTATACAGGATGATATAACAAAAATATTCAGTGCCCAGGTATGGTCACCTCCAAAGAAATACAGCTGGAAAATAAAGAATTTTACTCCTGCAAGAACTGCCCTCATGATCTATGAAGCTCATGTGGGTATGGCAACACAGTTTGAAAAAGTGGGCACTTACCGCGAATTCACAGAAATTTTGCTTCCTGTAATAAAAAATGCCGGTTACAATACAATCCAGCTGATGGCCATCCAGGAGCATCCGTTTTACGGATCATTCGGATATCACGTCTCAAATTTCTTTGCTGCATCTTCAAGATTCGGGACACCTGAAGAACTTAAGGAACTGATAGACAAAGCTCACCAGGCAGGTATTGCCGTCATCATGGATCTTGTACACTCCCACTCTGTAAGAAATGTTATGGAAGGTCTGGCTCTTCTTGATGGTTCACCCGGACAGTTCTTTCATACGAACAACAGACGTATTCATGTTGCATGGGATTCATTATGCTTTGATTACGGGAAGGATAATGTGATCCATTTTCTCCTTTCAAACTGCAGGTACTGGCTTGAAGAGTATAAGTTTGATGGTTTCAGGTTTGACGGTGTTACAAGCATGATCTACTATGACCATGGTCTTGAGAAAAACTTCACCACATACAATGATTATTTTGATGGCAATCAGGACGAGGATGCACTCACCTATCTCTTCCTGGCCAACAGGCTTATCCACCAGTTCAATCCATCGGCAATAACGATTGCTGAAGAGATGAGTGGAATGCCGGGCCTTGCTGCTGATAATGACAGAAAAGGTTATGGCTTTGATTTCAGGCTTTCAATGGGAGTACCTGACTTCTGGATAAAACTTGTTAAGGAGACTCCTGATGAGCACTGGGATATGGGAAAGCTTATGTACGAACTGACAACTCACAGGCCTGAAGAAAAAATAGTATCATACTGTGAATCGCATGACCAGGCACTGGTGGGAGATAAAACCCTGATCTTCAGAATGCTTGATGCAGAGATGTATACAGGCATGAGGAATGATTATCACAGCTTTTCCATGGACAGGGGAATAGCATTGCATAAGATGATAAGGCTGATTACGTTCAGTACATCAGCCGGAGGATATCTTAATTTTATGGGTAATGAATTCGGGCATCCCGAATGGATTGACTTCCCGAGGGAGGGAAATAACTGGAGTTATAAATATGCCCGCCGTCAGTGGCACCTTGCGGAGAATACTGAATTAAAATATCATTACCTGGCTCTCTTCGACAGGATGATGGTAAAGCTGCACCATGATTTCAGGATTCTTGATAACCATTATTTAACAAGGATCTATGAAAACAATTTCGACAAAGTGATTGCTTATATGAGGGGTGATTTTTTGTTAGTATTTAATTTTCACCCGGTTAATTCATTCACCGATTATGGTATCCCTGTCCAGGGTAAATTCAAAATAATTCTCGATACAGACGATTCAATCCTTGGGGGATTCAACAGGATTGACAAAACTTCCGTTTATCTTTCTGTTAAAAAAGCAGAAAGGAACATTATTAATGCTCCCATCTACCTGTATCTTTACCTTCCATCCAGAACAGCCCTGGTATTCAAAAGGGTTCCTGTTAAAAAGGCAACCGATATTTAATCTATCCACCGAAGCAGATAAAAATCCTGCCTGTGAGGCAAATCTTCATGCTTGGGATATATTCTTATACCATAGAAGAACGATCCTGCTCTTTCCGGCACCAGTGTGGCCCTGTAAAGACATTTGCCTGCCTTGCAGCTCACCAGCTTGAATTCTTCCCTGTCAACATACCTGTATTCACCATTTTTCCCCAGCTTGGTGATAATGAATTCCACTCCAACATTTTCTTTTGGAATATTCTTGACATGCAGGGCTATTTCGGCTTTGTAATCATGCCCCGATTTATAGATATTCTCTTCTGTCCTTTCAAAGCTATAGTTTATTACTTCAATATTATCCCACTCCTCCCTTATCTTTGCTTTCCATGCTGCCATCTCCTTAGCTTTCTCAAAATCGTTGTTCCTGATATATTTATGCCGCTTTGCCAGCTTTGAATAATAATTCTCGTAATAATCATCAATCATGCGCTTCATTGTGAATTCCGGAGCAATCCTGACCATTGTATTCTTCACACGGCTTATCCATTCCGCCGGAACACCATCATCATTGAAGGAATAGTATGCAGGAACAATTTCATACTCAAGCATATTGTAAATTGTCTCGGCATCGACGTCATCCTGCAGATCCTGATTCTCAAAGGTTCTCTTCTCCGGGAGAGCCCAGCCGGCAAATGCATGATAGCCCTCAACCCACCATCCATCGAGTACGCTGAAATGTATTGTACCGTTCATCACAGCCTTTTCACCACTGGTTCCCGAGGCTTCCATTGGCCTGGTTGGTGTATTGAGCCAGATGTCAACACCTCTGACAAGATGTTTTGCAAGTTCAATGTCATAATTTTCAATGAAAATTACTTTCCCTGCAAATCGTGGCATCTGAGAGATCTCGAAGATTCTCTTAATAAGATCCTGGCCACCTCCGTCATGCGGATGCGCTTTCCCTGCATATATAAACTGTACAGGCATATCAGGATTATTCACAATTCTGTCGAGACGATCAAGGTCACGGAAAAGAAGAGCCGCCCTTTTATAAGTTGCAAAACGACGGGCAAATCCTATTGTAAGTGCCTTTTCATCAAGATGAGTGCTGATATTCAACAGAGTACGCGGACTTACATGCTTATCCATCATATCACTCTGAAGTCTCTTTCTAATATTTACAAACAGGTTTTTCTTAAGACCGGTTTTAATATCATAGATTCTCTTGTCACTCACAGTATATAACTTCTCCCAGTTACTTCTGTCAGCCTGGTTAAAATCAACATTACCTGTAAGTTCCCTGTAGATTTCCCTCCATTCTGGTGCAGTCCATGTAGGGTGATGCACTCCGTTTGTGACATGACCGATAAATAGCTCTTCCTTAAGATATCCCGGCCATAGTTTACTAAACATTCCTCTGCTAACCTTGCCATGAAGCTTACTTACTCCATTTACTTCCTGCGACATGCGTGTAGCCAGGTAGGACATATTAAACTTTCTGTCGTGGTCGCTTTCACACTGTCCGAGTTCCATAAGCTCGTGCCAGGTAATATTAAGGCGGCTGTGGTAGTGTGAAATATATTTACGGAGCATATCCTCTTCAAAAGCATCATGCCCTGCTGGTACCGGAGTATGAGTGGTAAATAAAGTTGAAGAGCGGACAACCTCAAGTGCCTGTGCAAAGGTCAGATGGTGATCACTTATAAGCTTTCTGAGGCGTTCGAGACTGATAAAGGCAGAGTGTCCTTCATTGCTGTGATAAAGGTCAGAATCGATTCCCATGGCTTCAAGAACCCGTATACCTCCGATGCCGAGTACCAGCTCCTGTTTCAGCCTGTTCTCGTTGTCGCCGCCATAAAGATGATGTGTTACATAGCGGTCTTCAGGATTGTTTTCATCACAGTCAGTGTCAAGAAGGATTAGTTTTACCTTACCGACCATAGCTGCCCAGGCACGTATCTTTACCATACGGCCGGGCCATGCAAGGCTGACACTGAGATGATCACCATTGGCATCTTTTATTGCATGTATCGGAAGGCGGCTGAAATCCTCTGAATCATAGAGAGCAAGCTGTTCTCCCCTTGGACCAATTTTTTGCTTGAAATAACCAAACCTGTAGAGGAGCCCTATCCCTGTAATATTGAGGTTTGAATCACTTGCTTCCTTAAGGTAATCACCTGCAAGGATTCCGAGGCCTCCGGAATAAATCTTCAGACACTGGTGAATCCCGAACTCCATTGAAAAATAAGATACGGAAGGATCGGTGTTATTGTCAGGTCTGTGCATGTAAGCATTGAATTTATCTTCAATATGCTTCAGCTCAACAAGAAATTCTTCATCATCCTCCAGGACCAGAAGACGCTTGTAGTCAATTTTTTCAAGAAGCATCTTGGGATTGTGGCTTACCTCGTCCCACAAAGAGGGATCGAGACTCCTGAGCAATTCTTCTGCATCAGAGTTCCACGACCACCAGAGGTTATCAGCAAGAGTCTTTAGGAACCCGAGTTTCTCAGGAACAGCGCTTTGCACATATATATCCTTCCAGACAGGTACCTGATGCGGCTTCCTTATTGTAAGTCCCGGAGCCTCAACAAACCTTGCAAATTCGCGTGGTTCACCACCTCTCCTGTCCGTACTTTTTGCAATTGCAAACTCATACGCTTTGAAATAATGGTTAACCAGAGTATCCCACATAGCTATGCGTGAGATTTCATGAGCTTTTTTACGTGCAGCAGCAACTCCTTCTTCATTCAAACCTATGAAGTGATCCATGAATTTCCGGATTTCATGAACTACCTCTTTTTCATTGTCATCATTCCTGTTTATGACCGATATCCCGTTTCCGGGATCCATGAAATATTTCTGTACCCAGAGTCCAAATCCTGAAAGTGAAGTTGTTACGGTAGGAATTGAGAACATGAGGCTCTCCAGCGGAGTATAGCCCCAGGGCTCATAATATGAGGGAAATACTGAAAGGTCAAAACCTATAAGAAGATCAAAGTAGGGAATATTGAATATCCCGTCATTGCCATTAAGGTAGGAAGGTACAAATATCACCTTAACCTGTGACTTTTCATCATTATCAAGTCCATTTGCAATAAATCTGTTTCGCACAAGGTCACTTGACGGATAATGAAGACTGTGACTCAGGTATTTATCCCACCCGGTAGCTTTGCCGCCATGGTAAAGGATATCTACTATATCCTGACGCGGTCCCTTGTGGTAAGCAGGCATCATAAAAAATGCAATACACTCTTTCTTCAGCTTGTCCTTTTTCTTCAGTTCACCGAGTGAATCGATGAAAATATCCACTCCCTTGTTCCTGAACTCATAGCGGCCACTATTAACAACAAGTACACAATCAGATGACACTGAATAACCAAGAATTGCCTCAGCAGCCTTTATCAGGCTTTCGCGTGCTATTCTCCTTTTTTCATCAAAAGTATCGGGGCCTGGGACAAAAGAATCTTCAAATCCGTTCGGAGTTACCACATCAACAGGTTTTCCGAGAAAATGGGAGCATTCCCTGCTTGTTATCTCACTTACTGCCGTAAAAACATCTGCTTCAGTTGCAGCTGTCTTCTCAAGTGACTGCTTTGCAACAACATTGAATTCCCTTGAAATCTGAACAGGAATGTAGGATTCCATCTTTCC
Organism: uncultured Bacteroidota bacterium; assembly: GCA_937864815.1. Classification (GTDB taxonomy): domain Bacteria; phylum Bacteroidota; class Bacteroidia; order Bacteroidales; family VadinHA17; genus LD21. The sequence continues at coordinate 12,982 of CALMJY010000305.1, read as the reverse complement.
ATAAAGAGGCCGGTTATTACCGGCTATGCATCTTCCGAGAACAGTGGCATGGGTAGTGAATGAGGTGGAGATCCATTGAGCATTCTTTTTGAGATAAAGTACCCCTGTGCCTGTCATCCACTCATGGAAATGTGCAACTATCAGATGCTGATCCAGATAGAAAGATGAGTAACTTTCTATCAGTTTCCCGGCAGCATAACCAAACAATGCAGGTTCTACATAATCCCACTGACCTGATATGCTGTCGAGTTTGAAAGTTTCCCAGAATCCTGCAAAGATCTCATTCTGCTGCCCGAAATAGGGTGTAAAATCGATAAGTATGACAATAGGCCGGCCGGCAATGTTCCATCTGCCTGTTTTTACCCTTAACCCATCTGATGCAGCTTTCTGCTTCCAATCTGAAAAAAGTGTCTCATCAGGAATGAATTCGGGGTTTTTGTCATCTTCCCGCCATACATCAGGTCCAATCAGAATGTAATTATCACCGAGTTCTTCAATAATATTTAGTGCTTTTGTAGAGACAACTGTGTGTATCCCCCCAACTTTATTACATACTTCCCAACTTGTCTCAAACAGAAATTCAACTTTCATTTTAATAGTAATTTAATATCGCAGTCTATACGCTCTTTTTTCTTCTACGAACAGGTGTTGATTTTGTTATTTCTTTCTTAACTCCGGTTTTCTTTATTGAAGGTGAAGTTTTTTTAATAGTCTTTGCTGCTTTGGTAACAGACTTAGCTGCTTTCGTTACTGCCTTTCCGGGTTTTTCCCCGGTAACTGCCTTTACTTCCCTGACACTTTTCTTTTTTGTTGCCACTTTACTTTCAGCAGCAGGCTTTTTCTCACCTTTTTTTGCAGTTTTCTTTACAGGTTTATCCCATTCAATAATTATCTCTGATTCTTTCAGAGGCTTTTTAACAGCACTCTTTACTGCAGGTTTTACCCTTGCAAGCTTTTTCCTTAGCTTTTCAATCTCTTCCGTCTGTTTTTCTATCAGCATATCCTTTTCAATAACCTGTGTTCCAAGCCGATATATCTGATCCTGTTCTGCAGTGTCGGGAAATGCGTGGCGCAGACGTATTTCAAAGTCACTCAGTACGTTCATATAGTTCATAAATGCATCATATGGGCTCTCGTAGGGATTAAAATAGGCATGCACAGCGCCATCGGAGAAAAACTTTGTGGCCATATAATAGAAATGATCGCTCGACTGGAGATATTCCCAGTCCTTCTTAAGCTGATCATCCTCACATTTGTTCACCTTTCTTGAAAGGCTGTACAGCTTTTCCAATGCTGCAGCCTGCAGCTCGTTTCCAAGCCATGCAGTAATGTCACGTTCTTCATCAGCCCATGAAATCGGGTTTTGAATATTTATTGCAGAAACAGGAAGGAGCTTATCGGCAACCTCTGATGGTGTCATGAATTTAAATGGAGTCTTCTTAAGAATGGCACCAGGCATATGCTGAAGGAAATCAAAAATCCCTGATTCTTTCCAGTTATGTTCACCGAAGGTTTCATAGTCGAGAAATATGTTCAGAAGTTCACTTGCAGGAGCAAGCTTGTTTATCCAGCCAGCATATTTGTCGGCAGTCAGTGGCCAGGCTATCCAATCCTTATTTGAAAACCTGAATGCAATGTCATCGCTGAGTACAAAATTCCTCAGTAGGACCTTTAAACGTGGATTAATTGCATTACAATAGAGATAGTTAGGGCTCTTCCAGCCCAGGATATGTTTTGCGCCCTCAGTCAGTATTGCTTTGTAACCCAGATCAGCAACCCACGATCCAATCTCATCAGAATAAATAAGCTCAGTATTCCGGAAAGAAGTTGGTTCAACACCCAGGTGTTTCTTTACCATCTCCCTGTGCTGGTTTACCTGAAATTCAAATTCACTCCTGCTCTTTAGTGAAGCAAGAGAATGGGCATTGGTTTCAGCCAGGAATTCAACCAATCCCGTATCGGCCAGTTTACGGAAAGATTCCAGTACTTCCGGAGCATATAACCTGAACTGGTTTATAGCAATACCTGTAATACTGAAAGTCACCTTGAACTTTCCCTTATGCTTTTCAATAAGGTCGAGAAGTATCTTATTGGCAGGGAGATAACACTTTCCTGCAATTTTACGCATTATGGATTCATTCGAATAATCATCATAATAATAATGATCATGCCCCAGATCAAAAAACCTGTATCGTTTTAACCTGAATGGCTGATGCACCTGGAAGTAAAAGCAGATTGCTTTCTTGCCGTTTGAACTCATATCTTTCAACCTTGTTTATTTCCTAATACCCTGTAATATATATCTCTTACATGCCTTGCTGAATTATCCCATTTTAGCCTTATAACTTCCTCTTTACCATTCTTTATAATCATCCTCGCAAGCTCAGGATAATTCAGAATGCCGTAAATGGCATCTGCCATTGCATCAATATCCCAGAAGTCGGTCTTAACAGCGTGGGTAAGGATTTCTGCAACCCCTGACTGCTTACTTATTATCACCGGAACATTAGACTGCATCGCTTCAAGAGGCGAAATACCGAAAGGTTCTGAGACTGACGGCATAATATATACATCACTCATCTCCAGCATGGTAAATACATCCTGTCCCTTAAGGAATCCTGTAAAATGAAAACGGTCGGTAATCCTTAGTGAAGCAGCTCTCCTCATCATTCGTTCCATCATATCACCTGAACCTGCCATTACGAATCTTACATTATCCATGACTTTAAGAACCTTGTTTGCAGCTTCAATAAAGTATTCAGGCCCTTTTTGCATTGTAATACGTCCCAGGAAGGTAACAACCTTCTCATCAAAGCCTTTCGTGGTAATGCTTTCACCGGTTAATGATACAGGTTCAACAGCATTATATACAGTTTCAACCTTGTCAGGATTAATATTGTATTTATTTATCACAATATCCCTGGTCAGGTTGCTCACGGTAATAATTTTGGATGCTGCATCCATTCCCCTTTTTTCAATATGATACACATCAGGGTTTACATTTCCTCCGCTGCGGTCAAAATCGGTGGCATGAACATGAATTACAAGAGGCTTACCTGAAGCTTCCATGGCAGCTATACCGGCCGGATATGCAAGCCAGTCGTGAGCATGAATTATGTCGAAATCATTTTCTGTTGCAATTACAGATGCAACTATGGCATACTTATGAATCTCGTCCATAAGGTTCTGGTCATATCTTCCCGAGAACTCAACCATCCCCTTATCATTTGTATGAACCATAAGTTTATACCCGGAAACTTCCGAACGGCTCATTTTCCAGAAATCTTCAGGATCGGTATAAGGAACAATCTTTGATTCGACCTCAATCTTTTCAATAGGCCGTCTGAAACCCTGGTAATGGACCTGCTTGAAAGCTACCGGAACTTTATTGGCTCCTACAAGACGCACTATTGATTGATCCTCATCACCCCAGGCCTTAGGAACAACAAAAATAACATCAAGATCTCCAAATGTTGCCATACCCTTGGTCAGACCATAACTGGCAGTTCCTAAACCACCCGATATATGCGGAGGAAATTCCCATCCGAACATTAATACACGCATATCTGACCTTTTTTATTTCTTGGAATACCTGGTTTCTAATATATCTATTATCCGGAGTATTTCTCCAACACTCCATGCCTGGGATATTGCTCCCTTCGGTGTGTGAGGAGGATCACCATCATGTATTTCTGAAATCGTACTTATTCCTGCCTCACTCATAACCTCTTCAAGCCCGTAAATAAGCTTTTTAACCTTTGCTAATCCCTGTTGCCCGTATACTCTAAGCCATCCTTCGCAGAAAGGTCCGAAGAGCCATGGCCATACAGTACCCTGATGATACGCACTGTCACGCTCTTCCTGATTTCCCTGGTAAATACCCTTATAATGCTTATTTCTCGGAGATAAGGTTCTCAGTCCTCTTGGAGTAACAAGATGCTTGTCAGCAACATCCAGAATTTTTTTCATCTGTTCCTTGTCAAGCATTGAAAATGGAAGAGAAACTGCAATAACCATATTTGGACGAATAAACATATTTCTTCCTTCGTCGTCATTTACATAATCTGCCAGATAACCCTCTTTTTCATCCCAGAACAATTCCAGAAATGATTTTTTTATAAGCTCTGGCAGGCAGTTGTACTGAGAAATAAATTTCTTGTCCTTTGCCTCCTTAGCCATTTCAAGTGAAAAGCATACAGCATTGTACCACAAAGCGTTGATCTCAACTGCATATCCTGCTCGCCGGGTTACAGGAACTCCGTTTACAAGGGCATCCATCCATGTAAGTGCCCTATCATGAGCGACTGTATAAAGGAGCCCGTTCTCCCTCATTTTAATGTCTTGAATTGTGCCATCTTTAAAGGCATTTAAGACAGATTTTGCAGCTTCGCCATATCTCTCCCAGCAATCTGTTCCTTTCTGATCAAAGTATTGTTGCAGAGTCCAGAAAAACCATAATGATGCATCAACTGAATTACAGACAGGGTTATTCTCATTTCCATTGTCAGGGAATATTCCATCTTTCATCCTGCCCACCTGTGTATCCAATACATCCCTGTAAAGTGCCAGCTTATGACGTGCCAGAGCAAGTCCGGGAAGGGAAATAAATGTATCTCTTCCCCTTGCTCCGAACCAGTGAAAACCGGCAATTACTGAAGTTTTTCCTCCCCTTTTTTCAATAAACTGCTGTGCAGCATTCTTTAAACAGTTATTAAAATTACTTCTTGGGATCTTCCCTGAAACAGTTTTAGTAAACTTCTGCTTCAGTCCTGATGTTTTTTCCTCTTTTGTTGAAGCAGAGAACACTATAACATCACCCTCTTTTGCATCAAATTCAAAAAATCCGGGTGTAAAAAGGTCTTCAGAATAATCATAACCTCTTTTCTGTTCCTCAATATATTCAACACCAAGATACCAGTCGGGTACGGGAACAAAATCAACCTTTGCAGAGCACTGCATATGAAGATAAGGAAATCCTTCATACAATTTTGCCCTGATTCCGTTCTCAATAAAATCTACCTTTGTATTAGCCAGAAGGTTTGCATGAGTCAGCTCATGCATACTGCGGAATGCAAGAAACGGACGCATCTGAATCTTCATTGGCTCAGATGCTTCAAGAATCGTCATTCTCTGCATGAATTGCTCTTCATAGTGAACCAGAAGTCTTTCGAGTTTAAGAAGTACTCCTCCTACCCTGAACACCCTGGCAGGAATACTGTCAGCATTAAAGTCCTCAATATACTTATGACCTTTTGGATTGAAATAATCACCCTTGTATTTCCTGATACCTATATTGAAACTTTTATCATTATTTACAACAGTTATATCAAGAGTTGAAAGCAATAAATAACGATTTCCCCCAAGCTGATCCACGGGACAAATAAGCATCCCATGGTACTTTCGGGTATTACATCCTACAATAGTAGTTGAAGAATAGGAACCTGCCCTGTTGCTCCTGATTAACTCCCTGTTCAGAGAAAACTCAAGGTTTACCACCTGGCTTTTGTCGAACTTAATGTAACTCATTTAAATAAAGATTGTTTTAAAAAGTGTATGTTAAGTTATTAAAATTATTCCATCCCTGCAAACTGACTTCAGTCTACAAAGAAAATTAATAAAAATCAATAAAAGCTCAGCCTGATAAAAAAAAGAATAACTTTGCACTTCATTATTTTAGAATAATACCTCTAATAACAATTCTGATGATTAAAAAGTTTTGTTTGTTTATTATAACCAGTGTAATCTTTTTTGGTTGCAAAAGCAATATGGCTGAGATCTCGGGAACTCTGATGAAACATCAGCCCGGAACCTATATATATCTTGAAGAACTCTTTCCTGAACAGTTGAAAAGAGTTGATTCAGTAATGGTAACTTCAGATGGTACTTTTAAGCTGGAGAGAGAACTCTCAAATCCTACATTCTATCTACTTAAAATTACTGAAAGCAATTTCCTGACAATGCTGCTTGAGCCCGGGGATAAGATCATCATGAATACCTATTATGATTCCCTGAGTTATCCTGTTTCCTTAAAAGGATCTGCAGGCACTGAACTAATGGTTGAATATAACATTACCCTGAGGGGAGCCATTAAGAAATTCAGCACCCTCAACAGTATCTATATGGACAACATGAATAATCCCGAGTTGCCCAAAGTTATTGAATCACTCGATAGCATGGCTCAGAATTATCTCAATGAAATTAATATTTACACCAAGAACTATATTGACAGAAATATTACATCTCTTGTAAGTCTGGTGGCCTTATACCAGCAGATTGCACCAAATGTATATGTAATGAATCCGAATAAGGATCTGAAATACTTCATAAAAGTTGATTCCTCCCTCAGCAAAAACTACCCGGATAATGCACTCGTATCATCCTTACATGACCAGATTCAGGAGATGGCCGCCAGTATTGAGAGCCAGCCTGCAGAAACGGATGCCGCAGGAGCAGGATCAGAGGCTCCTGAAATTTCACTGCCTACACCTGAGGGAGATACTATCAGACTCTCATCAACAAGGGGCTCTGTCGTATTACTTGATTTCTGGGCATCATGGTGCCTTCCTTGCAGGAAAGAAAACCCTAATCTTGTAAAAGCTTATAATCTGTATAGCAAGAAAGGATTCCAGATATACCAGGTATCTCTTGATAAGACCAAAGAAGCCTGGATAAAAGGTATTAAGGACGATCAGCTAGGCAAATGGATACATGTCAGTGATGTCAGGTACTGGAATTCGGTTGTAGTACCTTTATATAAGATAGAATCGATACCAACAAACTATCTTCTTGATAAAAACGGAAGGATAATTGCATCAAATCTCAGAGGCGAACAGCTTGAGAAAAAGCTCTCTGAAATTCTTGATTAAAAATAAATCTCATTACAGAACTTGTAATCCGATTTTGAATGAAACGTCTACTATTTCTCGCATTAATTGTTTTGATTTACTCCGGTTGTAAGGAGAAAAACTCAATAACCATAAATGGTTTAATTAAAGGTGAAAATACCGGTAATATATTTTTCCACCGTCTTGATCTGGAAACTCCTGTGCTGATTGATTCATCTGAAATCAGTAAAAAAGGGACTTTCCGGATTAGGTTAAAAACCAGTGAACCTGATTTCTACCAGGTAAGCTTATCATCTGAAAACTTCATAACACTTCTCGCTGAGCCGGGAGAGAAGATAAAACTCGAATTCAATAATAAAATTTTGTATGATAAATACTCTGTCTCCGGTTCCGAAGGATCTGAAAAACTAAGGATTATCGATCAGAATCTTATAGATACAAAGAGAAAACTCGACTCTCTCAAAAATGCTTACAATATGGCGTCCTCCGAACCCGGATTCGACATAAAAGGTCCGGAACTTGAGGCCAGTTTCAACGATCTGATAAAGCAACAGAGAAGAAAGAATATTGAATTCATCATCACAAATACAACATCACTGGCATCTATCAAAGCGTGTTATCAGAGGATTGACCCCGAAACATATGTTTTATATGATCCGAAAGATCTACAGTATCTTAAAATTGTCAGCGATTCACTAAATAAGTATTATCCCAATTCCAGACACGTGCAGGCTCTTACAAGGGATTTCCAGAGTGAACTCACACAGATGAATGCCAATCAGCTGGTAAGGTTATCTGAACAGATGGAACCAGTAATACTCAATCCGGATCTGAAGAATACTGAAGGCAAAAGAATTTCGCTGGAATCACTACGAGGGAAACATGTCCTGGTCACTTTCTGGTCTGTCCGTTCACAGGACTGTATAAATGAAAATGTACAACTAAAGGAATTTTATAAGCTTTACAATAAGAAAGGATTTGAAATATATCAGATAAACCTTGACGTTGATACCAATCTATGGAAAACAGCTGTCAAATTTGATGAGTTGCCATGGATTAGCACCAGGGAAGACAATCCGGCTGACCCGGCAACTGCCCGGCTCTTCAATGTCAGAGAACTTCCTGCAAATTATCTCTTTGATAAGGAAGGAAATATCGAGGGTACTAATCTTCACGGAAGAACACTCAAAATTAAACTTGAACAGCTTTTTAATTAATAGTGGCTGGTTTTGAAAGAAAAGGGTAAGATATACTTCGCTTCTGATTTTCACCTCGGATTACCTGCCGGTACTCCCCCGCTGGAAAGGGAAAAAAAGGTTGTTGCATGGTTAAATTCAATCACCTCAGATGCAAAAGAGATATATCTTCTGGGTGATATCTTTGATTTCTGGTGGGAATATAAGCTGGTTGTGCCAAAAGGATTTACCAGATTTCTGGGAACAGTTGCCACCCTTACTGATTCAGGTATTCCGGTTCACTTTTTTACAGGAAACCACGACATGTGGGTTGGAAATTACCTCACTGTTGAATGCGGGATGACAATTCATACATCCCCGATTACAACTGTTTTTGATGGCAAAATATTCCATCTTGCACATGGCGAAGGACTTGGTACTAAAGACAATGCCTATAAGGTTCTCCTGTCTATTTTCAGGAATAAACCTCTTCAGAAAATGTATTCAGCCCTTCATCCGTCCATCGGAGTCGGAATAGGACTAAAATGGTCGTTAAACTCAAGACTCGGTAAAGGAATAAATCAGCCTTTCATGGGTGAGGAGAAAGAGGATCTTATCAGGTATGCCAAAAGCGTTCTTGAAAAAGAAAAAATAGACTATTTTATTTTTGGCCACCGGCATCTGGCACTGAGTTATCAGATATCCCGTGAAACAGAGATTCTCATTCTCGGAGACTGGATACATAACGGAAATTATGCTGAGTGGGATGGAAGCCATCTAACCTTCAAACCATTCTAAACTTCAGTGCTCTCCTTTACGGCTACAGTGAGAGAATAATATGAATAGTCATCGTTAATGTCGTCAAAGAAGTACTCCAGCTTGCTGCCCGACTTTTTCACCATCTCAATCAATCCCATATTACCTGTGCTGTCAGAATCATCGGTCTGATCAGTAAGTGATTTAATAAAAAGGGCTTTAAGCCCCTCTTTGTCAAGTTTGTTCACAGCATCCAGTTTCTCCTTCAGTTGTTTTACCTTTGATTTCAGAATCAGGTTCCCCGTGCTGAGGTAGAAGACCTTATCAACAAGTCTTACCATAGCAAATGGTCGTCCGAATTTTTCTTCAACCTCACGGCCCGGACTATAATTTTCAACATTATCGAGCAATTCCACAAGTGTTATGAATACCCTTTTCCTCTGTCTGCTTTCCAGATCTTCTTCAGAAAGCTTTGTCTCGGCAAAGGATATTACCTCCTTCTCAACTTCAGGAGACACATGCCCTGACCAGATGAGGTAGATTTTTTTTTCATCCATCAGTTTTTCGAGAGCAGCAACCGATGATCCGCTGAATTGTTCCTGACTCCTGTTATCATGCGATCCTACTCCTCCGGAGTCGACCGTTTTGCTGAGAATATAATACGAGTAGTTGTCGTCAATTTTTAAGAAATCAAAGTCAAGTTTGTTACCGGTCTTTTTAGCCATTTCAATCAGTCCAAGACCTGCACCACCTTTATTGCTTAGCTCCGACTTGCTTAGCATCTGTCTGTAAACACCCCTGATATCATTGGTTTCCAGATTATTCACTTCATCCAGCTTACCCCTGAGAAGGCTAATGGTTTCATTTGGAATAACATTCCCGGTACATACAGTGTAACCATTATCTGTTTTTGAATAGACAACAAGTGACATATTGCCATGCTGATCCTTATTGCTATGACGCGAAACATTCTGAAGACTTTCCAGTACAAACATGAAAAGCCTCTTTCTTCCAACATTCCCATATTCAGAATTCTTCATTTCATTCTCAAGAAGCATTAAAAGTGGCTCTGAATTCTCATTCGTCACCACACCTCTGTACGCGAACATGAGGCGTTCCTTCATCATTTTGTCGCGTATAATCCGCGTAAGGTCCATGAAATGAAGAGTCTTTATGGTTAAAGTGTTAAAAATAATAAAATTTGATCATTTCAGCAAATAGCCTCACCGCTGCATCGGAACCTCTCAGATATATTTCTGAATGATGTTGCCGCTTGCTTTTTCCTTAAGCATTATTTTGGTCTTTCCATCGGGCATAACTTCTTTCTTAATAAGATAATGATCCTTGTCATAATCAATCAGGTCGATCCCTGCTTTAATTCCTTCTTTGCCCCGCCAGACTTCGAGCTCGACATTCTCCCATTTCTTTGTTTTTACAGATTTATAACAGGCATCCATAATAGCATTTACAATATAGCCGTCATAGAAAGTCTCCCTTGGCTCTGTCTTATTTTCAAGTGAATCAAGCATATCTGTAAACATATGTGAATAGCCAAGTGCATGAACCTCATCTCCCACCGGAAATAGCCATCCTGCATCACTCTCACTTTTTTCTGATACATATTTGTCAGTATTTCCGGTGGTAAATACTTCAAAACCTGTTCTCAGCCAATGGTCAAGTCTCACCGTACCTTCAGTTCCTGATACTTCATCACGCAGGTCCATGCCACCTCTGAAATTCCAGCTTACCTCAACCTGTGATATTGCTCCTGTTTCATACCTGATCAGTGCAATTGCATGGTCTTCTGCCTCAATGGGCTTTACCTGTGTATCAGCCCAGCACATTACTTCAACCGGTTTAATATCCTTTCCGATAAAGCTCCTTCCAATCTCTATGCAATGACATCCCATATCAACAAGGGCTCCTCCTCCCGACTGTTTCTTATCCCAGAACCATGCACTATGAGGACCTGGATGTGCTTCCCTCGACCTTGTCCATAATATCCTGCCGAAAGAACCGTTGTTTGCCATACCAATGGTTTTCAATGTCTTTGGTGTATACACCAGATCCTCAAGATAACCATGGAATACTCCTGCTTTTTCCACAGCATCAAGTATCTCTTTTGCCTCTGCAGCATTCATGGCAAGAGGTTTTGTACATAAGACATGTTTTTTGGCCCTGCATGCCATAAGAATAGCCTCCCTATGAAGATAGTTGGGAAGTGCAACTATAACAATCTCAGTATCTTTATCTTCAATTGCCTCCTTAATACTATCAGTATATTTCGGAATATTATACTTTTTTGCAAAATCTTTTGCGGCTGATTCAGGCAATGAACAGACAGTGTGAATCACATCCTTCCTTCGATGTGAATGAAGTGACATAGTATAAAATGCCCCGATAAGTCCTGTTCCCAGAAGTGAGATCTTTTTCATATTATCTGTTTTTAAGATATTGATAATGATGGTAATATTTCAGTCAATAATTTCCTGCACTGGCAGGATAAATATACAACTTTCTGATCAATATCCTCAACAATTGACGTCAGCAGGGCTTAGTGAGTTTAGCTGAGCTCAGCCGGCCCATCCCTCTTTATCCAGATTTCGGTAATTGATGGCTTCAGATATATGTTCAGCAAGGATGTGCTCTGAGGCATCCAAATCGGCTATTGTTCTTGCAACTTTTAAGATCCTGTCATATGCCCTGGCTGAGAGGCCTCTCACCTCCATTGCCGTCTTAAGAAGCTTTCCTCCTGCCTCATTCAGCTGACAGTACTTACGCTGCATAGAGGAAGTCATCTGCGAATTTGAATAAACTCCTTTAACCGCTTCAAACCTGGTTGCCTGAATCTTTCTTGCTTTCACGACCCTTTCTCTCACCACTGAGGATTGCTCTGTCCTCAGAGAATTTGAGAGTTTTTCATAATTAACCGGAACAACCTCAATATGAATATCTATGCGGTCAAGAAGAGGTCCTGAAATACGGTTAAGATATTTCTGCACCATACCCGGGGAACACATACATTCTTTTTCAGGATGGTTATGAAAGCCGCAGGGGCAGGGATTCATACTTGCCACGAGCATAAAGCTGGCCGGGTAGTCGACTGTGGATTTAGCCCGTGAAATAGTGATAACCCTGTCTTCAAGTGGTTGCCGCATTACCTCAAGCACAGTCCGCTTGAATTCAGGAAGTTCATCAAGAAACAACACACCATTATGGGCCAGTGATATTTCACCCGGCTGGGGAAATGTCCCCCCGCCTACCAGGGCAACGTCAGAGATGGTGTGATGGGGACTTCTGAATGGTCTGTGAGTCATAAGGGCGGTATTATTGTCTATTTTCCCGGCGACAGAATGAATCTTAGTCGTCTCAAGAGCTTCATCCAGTGTAAGAGGAGGAATAATAGTCGGCAAACGCTTTGCCAGCATTGTTTTACCGGCACCGGGAGGACCTATCATAATAATATTATGCCCACCAGCTGCAGCTACCTCCAGGGCACGCTTTACATTTTCCTGACCCTGTACATCTGAAAAATCGAACTCATACCTGTTGGCTTCGGTATTAAATATCTCAACGAGGTCAACTTTAACAGGATCAAACTTTCTTGTCCCGTTAAAAAAATGAACAACATCACCAAGCGTGTCCAGTCCGAATACATCCAGTCCGCCGACAACAGCTGCTTCCCTTGCATTTTTTGAAGGAACTATCACTCCTCTGAAACCTTCATCTCTGGCACGCATTGCAATGGGCAGCACACCTTTCACGGGTTGAAGGGTACCATCAAGTGAAAGTTCTCCAATTATTATATATGAACCAAGGTCGGAACTGTTCACCTTTTCGTCTGCAGCAAGGATCCCGAGAGCAAGCGGGAGATCGTAAGATGATCCCTCTTTTCTGATATCAGCAGGAGACATGTTTATCACTACCTGCTTCCCGGGCCAGTGAAGATCAAGCGCCCTTAGGGCTGATTCAATCCGCTGCTGACTCTCTTTGACAGCCATATCAGGTAGTCCTACAAGAAAAAAACGTACGCCACGCGAAACGTTAACCTCAATAGTTACTGTAACAGCATCTATGCCACTTACAGCACTCGTGTAAGTTCGTATCAACATACAAAAAAGATTTTAGCACTTATGGAAACACTCTTCAAATATAGGAAATAGAAGCGAAAAGACAAAAGAGAGAAAGGGAGAGGGGGGGGAGAGG
>CALMJY010000304.1 GCA_937864815.1 uncultured Bacteroidota bacterium | reverse complement strand
ATGATTGATCCACGATATGGATTAGCTGCGGATATAATTAAAGTTAAAGATTTTTATCAAAAGTTTTATCCTGATCAAGCTTCAGAAAAATGCGGAGATTTATTTGATTGGTTATATCTTCAGAATCCTCTGACTAAACCGGGAGTATTACCAATTATTATAGTTATGGATAATGAAAATCATGAGATAATTGCACACGAAGGATTATTTCATGATTTAATGAAAATTAACGGGGAAGAGCGTATTGTTACATGGGGAACTGACTTATTGGTACATCCTGCTTACAGGGGACAGGGTATAGCAAAAAAAATTCATTCGTTTATTCACAAAAACGAAAAAATTTATATTGCAATTGCAATGGCCTCAAATACAAGAGCTTTATTGAAAAAGTACCGAAATGTGCCACTTTCACCGGTATATTCATTTGTTGCAATTCTGGATCAGTCTTTTTATGATCATCCTAAATATCTTTTACAGATATTAAAATTCAATTTTAATTTAATTGGTAAAATTTTGTTTATACTCAAATCTTATTTAAAATTACCATCAGAATATTCATTCATAAAAAAGTATCTGATTAATTGTTCCATTAAAGACCTTAATCCTTCAGGAAATATTTTTAATTCTGTTTTCACAGATGATGAATTTATTTCATTCAGAAGATCTTATGAGAGGAATGCTGATAATATACATATTTACTCCGAAGAAACAATAAAATGGAAATTTATTAACCAGCCAGGTAAGGATTTCAGATTATTTATATATCGTGATGAAGAAGTAAGAGGGTATGTTATAATTAGATTACAAAAGATTAATGATTTTAAAATTGGTATAATTAGTGATTTGGCAGCAGAATCTTCAAAGATAACCTCCAGTTTGTTAGGCTTTTCAAAGGAATTTTGTTTGAAGGAGAATTGTAATTCTGTATTTGTAATGATCCACAATTCGAAATTCAAAAGGAGCTACAGGGCACAGGGTTTTTTTCAAATCAACAAACGAATACCATTACTGATAAGCAATTCTATCCCAGTTCAAAAGTTAAAATATGCTCATTTTCGTTTTAATTATGAAAGTCATGATATGGATAGGATATCCAATTTCAGGTATTAATGAGTTCTATATTTAAGATAAAACAGATCAGAGTATTTACAGGGTTAATCTATGCTCTTTATAAAGTTTTATCTTTAAAATACAAAGTTTCAATTTTAAAACATCAGAAATCAAGTCAGATAATTTCTATTTACTTCCATGATATTTCTGAAAGAAGATTTGAAAAGATTTTATTTTGGATAAAAAAACACAAGTTTAGAATTATCAGCCAGGCGGAATTAATAGATTTTTTATATAATAATATTGAAATTACCGGAGGCGTCTGGCTCACTTTTGATGACGGCTGGAAAAACAATCTTAACCTACTTCCAATAATTGAAAGATATAATGTCCCTATAACAATTTTTCTGACAACTGGTACCATAAATGCTAATGGGACTTTTTGGACTGCAATATATGAGAGCCAGATGGGACATCGAGTTGGAAAGGAATTTCACCAATTAACCTATGAAGATAAAATTAAATTAATAGATGCTTATAATACCAATTCAGATAAAAATAATGTACAAAATGCACTTTCAGAAGAACAGATGAAAAGCATTTGCAATCATCCACTTGTAACAGTTGGTCTTCACACCCATAATCATGTTTCATTAATAAATTGTACAGAAGAAGAAATTGAAAGGGAACTAGAACTAAATATAAAAGCAATTCGAAAATTCTATTCGAAAGATTTACAGTCATTTGCCTATCCTCATGGATTAGCTGACAGCACTCATGAAATTCTTTTCAGAAAGTCAGATATTAAAATTGCAGCAGTCACTGGTAATAAAATTATAAAGCGAACTACCAATCCTTTTCTGCTTCCACGGTACGGATATAGTGAAGCTTCATTGCTTGAGAATTATTGCAAATTCATGGATTGTTGGAATAGAGGTTAATATGAATATTCTTGTCATAGCGTCACTTTTACCTGTTCCGGATTTGATTAAAGAGACAGAATACGTCCTTAAGCTTAGATATTTTTATGAAAAAAGCCACCCGGGTTCCAGGTTTTTGTTTATCCGTCCGGTTTCTTCAGGGAAATATTATCCTATGAGATTCAAAACAACTAATCAAAAGAGCAGGGATGCAGCAATTAGGCAGGGAGATATAAGCTTTGATGAAAATGAAATTCTAATCTGGCCATACTATAGTATAGGAAGATACTCATTTTTACATAGTATTTTTTCAAAAAGTATCATTTTCCAAATTAAAAATAGACGGGAAAAATTAAGAGATTTTTCTCCCGATATTATACATGCGCATTTTTTGTTTCCTGATGGTTTTCTTGCTAAGATACTTTCATCGATTTACAATATCCCATTTATTTTAACAATGCAGGATGAATGCAGGTTCATACAAAACTCATTTGCATTTTTTCAGTCAAAAATTATACTTGAAAAAGCCTCAGCGTTAACAACATTAAGTCCTAAAATGGAATCTGTACTAAAAGGAAAAGGCTATAACAACGTGCAACTTATCCTTCCAGGAATTGATGAGAGTTTTTTTAATCAATCTAAATCTTTAAGAACAAATCAGTCAATCCGGTTTGTAACTGCTGCAAATTTAATAAAGATAAAAAATATAAAATCTGTTATTGAGGCAATGGCTTTATTAGATAATCGCCATGACATTACATATACAATAATAGGAGACGGACCTGAGAAACAGAACTTATTAAGATTGTCCGAAACTTTAAACCAAACGAAAAGAGTAAGATTCCTCCCTTCTGTGCCAAATAGTTTACTTGCACCGCTTCTTGCTCAATTTGATGTATATGTGCAACCCAGTTATAAGGAAAGTTTTGGACTTAGTTATTTTGAAGCTCTCGCTTGCGGATTACCAGTCATTCTCACCAATAATACGGGAGCATATCAAATAATAAAAAAATTTAATGTATACAAAACCGTAAATCCATATGATATTTATGATATTGCTGATAAGATTTTGAATTATTCTGATTTTAATATAATTGATTCACAATATTTAGCATGCAAGCAAGCAGCTCAATTTGCTAACTGGACTACAACAATTTCAAATCTTCATACTATTTATATAGATATAATCAGAAAAGCAAATGAGTAAGATTTTAGGAGAATTATTTCTAACTGGTAGTTTTATTAGGAACTCAGGGGAAAGTGTAACCTTTAATTCTCATACCCCTTTGGAACAATGTCTTTTTATTCAGCAAATTATCAGAGATAATGAATTAAAAAGGAGCCTTGAGATTGGTTTTGCACACGGTCTGTCCGCATTGGCTATATGTGAAGCGATTGTGAAAAATGGAGGTACCAGGCACATTGTTATAGATAAATTTGAAACAACACATTGGAGTAATATAGGATTAGACCTTTTATCAAAATATGGATACAGTGAGGTTGTTGACTTTAGGGAAGCATTTTGTTATGAGACACTGGCTGAATTAATCTTAAAAAATGAACGAATTGATTTTGCATATATTGACAGTGTAAAACAATTTGACTGGATACTGTCTGATTTTTTTCTGATAGACAAGTTATTGACGGAAAATGGTTGTATAATTTTCGACGATGTTAGCTGGCCCGGGATTAGAAGAGTGGTGAGATTTGTCAGTAAATTACAATCATATAAGATAATTGGAACGATTCCTGTGAGTAGAATTAATCGGAAACGACAGTTCTTACAATTACTTACAAAGTTTATCCCTTACCATCAAAAACTCTTTCGTGATGATGTCCTAATAACTGATGGTGATCTTGGCATTAATTCAAGATGTGTTGCATTCAAAAAAATTCAGAATGATAATCGAAACTGGGACTGGAATGCCAATTTTTAGAGAAATTTATATATCTAAATTTAAATTTATGCATTTAAGGTGAAGATAGTTTTGTTTCAAAGAATTTTGCCGGCTTACCGGATCCCGGTATTCAGGAGACTCTATGGATTATTTGGAATATTAACCTGCTATAGCAATCCTGTAGACAAAGGAGGAATAAGAAATGCCGATGAAAAACTTGATTTTCCGGTCTATAAAATCAATCGTGTACATATAAATAATTCAGCTACACTGATACTTCAGAATCCTCTGCCTATATTACGAAAATATAATCCGCAGATTGTTATATCGGAAGGTTCTCCTTCATATCTGACTTTGTGGCTCTTATTATTCTTAAAATGGTTTTTTGGATATAAACTCATAATCTGGAGTCATGGTATAAGATTCAATGAAATTGACAATCCGTTCAAAAATTTTCGAAGTAAAATGCAATTATGGCTTTTTAATCGAGCTGATGCAGTAATACTTTATTCAGAGTTTCGAGCGGCACTTGTAAGAAAAAATGTAAAAAATTCACACAAAATTTTTGTTGTAAGTAATACACTTGATACAGAAAAACTAAAAAAAGTATTTGAAAATCTTGAAAATTCAGGAAAGCAAAGCATAAAGAGAGAAATTAATTTTTCCCACCGCTATAATATAACATTTATAGGACGTTTATTGTCAAATAAAGGTCTCGATGATCTTTTCAATGCCTTTAATCAAATCTATATGAAATTTGATGTTGCTCTACATATTATTGGTGATGGCCCGGAAAAGAATAAACTAGAAAAGGTATCAGAAAGTATACCTAATATTTATTTCTATGGAGCTCTTTTTGATGAGCTTATAACAGGCAAAATCCTTTATTGTTCAGATCTGATGGTAATGCCGGGTTATGTTGGCCTTTCAGTTGTGCATGCATTCGCTTTCGGCTGCCCGGTAGTAACCTACAAAGGGTCGCGCAAAGGAGATCCTTTGCACAGTCCGGAAGTTGAATATATAAAAAATGGGGAAAATGGAGTATTCTGTAACCGGGAAAATGAGGACCTTGTGATGATTCTTACAGATTTGTTTTCAAATCCTCAAAAGCTGAAAGAGATGTCGGATAATGCCATCAGAACAGCATACAACGATGCTTCTATCCATAAAATGATAGAAGGATTTAAGGATGTATTTAAATACCTTGATTTAAGGTAAACATCAAAAAGGATTATGAAATTTAGGGACTGGTTAATATGGATAAGAAGTAAACCGCTTTATTTGCGATGGTACGTCATATTCATGCTTGTACGTCCTATAGCTGAACAGTTTTATAATCTAAAGGAGATCTCTCCGTTGCTTTCCCCTCTTTATTGGATTGGATTCCTTACCCTTGTATTTTCACTGACAGGAATGTTTAGGGGGACAACATCTAAGACAAATATCGACAGGCTTTTTTCTTTATGGGGAGTCCTGATAATTATTTCAGTAGTTATGATGTTTATTAGTTCAGATAGTTTATTCGGTTATTTGAATTACGCTGTAAAACTTGTTTTGCCATTAGTATTATTCTTCTTTCTAAGAGTCTTTATTAAGAAAAAGGAAGACCTTGTTGGACTTGCAACAACATTTCTTTTTTCCTGCATCTTTCCTATACTTTTTATGATTTTTGGTTTAACAGGAGGAAGATATAATAGCCAGGACAGATATTCGGGATCCTATGCTGATGTATTCAGTATTGCATTTTACCTTTCAATTGGATTAATTGTTCTATTGTATCTATATATAAATAGCCGTACATTTAAAAATACACTTAATGTTCGCAATTCTTATGTTATTGGAGGTTTGTTGTTGGCTTTTATAGGTCTTTGGATTATAAAGCACCTTGCAACTGTTGTCGTAATATTAACCACACTTTCATTATTTTTATATATAATTTTTAGAAAACATCGCGGAGCTGCGTTATTTCTTTTAATAATTACACTTACAATATCATTTAGTTCTGGTGATAAATTTTATAATGAAGTATTAGATCCACGTATTGAGAAAGAAGTGGAAGTTATAGAAGGATCAAGAGGTGTAAGCCAAGGGATGCATGGACGTATGTCAAGATGGACATGGTTATTTGGAGAATTCAATTTTGCTCCATTTTATTGTAAGATTCTGGGTTACCCTTTGAGCATGAAGGTTTCTAACCATATGGTTGGAATTACTCCGCATAACGATTTTTTAAGGATTCTGTTTTTCACTGGGTACGCTGGTCTGATTCTTTATTTATCAATTCTCTATAAAGTATTTTCACGAATCAGATATAAGGATATGCCAGATAGGTTCTTTCTCTATGCGGTACTCATTGCAACAATATTATATTCTATTACAACGGTTCCGACTTTTTATCCTGGTTATGTGAATATTCTCATGATAGTGTTTGCTTATAGTGCCTTACCGGTAAAAACTAAATATGCAGTCTCCAGGATATAAGATTTTACTGCTGGGGAAAATACCTCCTCCCTATTTTGGGCCTTCAGTTTGGTTTGAAACACTCCGCAATTCGATTCTTATAAAAAACTCCTTCACAACGGAATGGTTTAATGTTAATATCCATTCTGAAATGAATACTATCGGTAAAAAGAAAGTGAGGAATATCTTTCCAAATATTCTTTTGTATATTAACTACAGGAACCTCGTTAAAAGTTTCAGTCCGGACCTTATTCTTATACCTATCAGCCAGACAACAATAGGTGTTCTGAAAGATTCTGTATATATCTGGCTTGCCGGCAGAAGATCTAAAGTGGCTGTAGTGCTCCACGGAAGCAATCTTCACTCCTGGTTTGTAAATGCAGGCCCGGTTTGCAGACTATTATTTTCCAGAACAATGAAAAGAATTTCAGGAGCGGTTGTGTTGGGAGAAAACCTGAAATATATTTTCAGACAGTGGCTCCCTGAGAAAATGATATTTTCAGTCCCCAACGGACTTAATATAAATTACAAATCAGGAATAAGAAAAGAAAACACCCGGTTTGTAATCAGATATATAGGAAACCTTATCAGGGCTAAAGGTATATTTGAAATTATACAGGCAGTTAATTTATTGAAAAACGAAGGCTTTTCTACTGTACTTAAAATCAATGGTAACTGGCTTGATGCTGAACTTAAGGAGGAATGCGAAAAACTAATTGCACAGAGTTCACTTAATGTTGAGTATGAAGGACCGGTATATGGAGAAAGCAAGATGGAAGCTTTAATTGAATCTGATGTATTTGTTTTTACTCCGAATAAACCCGAAGGTCATCCTCTTGTGATAGTTGAGGCCCTGGCATCAGGACTTCCGGTCATATCCACAAATATGGGAGCGATTACAGAATCGGTTATTGACGGTATAAACGGGTTTATTGTGGATACCGGAAGTCCTGTTCAGATCTCTGAGAAGATTAAATTGCTAATTGCTGACCCGGAAAAAAGGATCAGGATGGGTGCTGCGAGCCGTAAATTATATGTGGAGAAATTTACTGCAGATAATATGGCATCAGGTTATTGTAAGGTTTTTAATCAGTTACTAAAACGATAGAAAAATTAAATATGCAGACTTTTTGGAGTGATTCTGGAAGATGAATATGTCAAAACAAAATGTTTTATTGAATTTTGCAGGCGATGTAGTCCTTGGTGATTTATTCGAAACATACAAATCAGGTATCGGATCGGGCATTGCAGAAAAATCACTTGACCCGTTTTTATTCTGCCGGGAATATCTGAAGCAGGGTGATCTGAATATTATTAATCTTGAATCGGTTTTATCTGATGTATCTTCAAGAAAGAGCCCCTGGTCAGCTATAATGCGTGGGGGGACTTCAAGCGTTGATATATTGAAAAAAAACAGCATTCATGCTGTAAATCTTGCAAATAACCACTCGTTTGATCATGGGCATGAAGCATTCAGTGAGATGCTAAACCTTCTGGATAAGTCAGGTATAAAGCATTTCGGTGGGCCAAGGGATAAATTTCAGGAAGAACCTGCGCGGGCAGAAGTAAGAGGTAAAAAGATATTATTTCTGGGTTATTACATTGAAGAATCACTCTCAATACTTGACAGAGAGCAGCTTATCGATAGAATAAACAGGACTGCCCTGAAGGTCAGGAGGGAGGATGAAGTTCTTGTTCTGTCGCTCCATTGGGGAAGTGAATATTCTGATAAACCATTTTCATGGATGATCAGTGCTGCAAAGAGGTTTATGGATTCCGGAGTTGATATTCTTTACGGACATCACAGCCATACTTACCAGGGAGTTGCAAAGTACAAGAATGCAATATTTGCACCTAGCCTCGGGAATTTTATTTTTCAGGATTATTTTAAAAAAAATCTTCGTTCTGCTCTTCTTCAGGTTGAGCTTTCAGAAAAATCTCCAGTCTTTAACACAATCCCTATTGTGATTGATAACAAGGGGAGACCCAATTATTCAAAACATGTAGAAAAATCTATTGCTTCCCTTAATGAAAATCTGGCCAGAATTCTTAGCAAGACTGATGATGAATTATCATTATGGGATAAGGATGCTGCAAAACAGGTAAGATCTGGCCATTTTAAAAACAGGCTGAAGATAAAGTGTAAAATACTTACAAATCCGGTTAAGTACTATCCGTTTATTTTTTCGAAAAATGGGAATTGAAGATCATCTTTATAAAAGTCTGGGTTATTATCAGAAACTTCCCTCTTTTATTACAAAGCCTCTTGGTTTTCTTTATAGAAGCATTCCCCTTTCTGTCCGGTATGGGAAGTTATATTCAGAATATGAAGACCTGATAAGCACGTCAGAATTTTGGAGCGATGAGCAGATAGATTCTTTTACAAATAATACGTTAAAAAAGACTTTGGTGAATGCTTATGAAAATTCAGATTATTTTCATGATCTTTTTTCATCAGTCAATTTCAGTCCGTATAGTTTTACAGGTATAAAAGATCTGGAAAAAATTCCATTTTCAGATAAATCAACAATTCGTTCATTTAAAGAACAAATCTTATCCCAAAAATTTTCCAGGGACAGGTTAATTTATGTAACAACCGGAGGTACTTCGGGGATACCTGTTGAAGTCTATTATTTAAAGGGTCGGGAACGGACACGCGAACTGGTTTTCATGACGGATCAATGGAAAAGAGCAGGGTATATATATGGTGACAGAATTGCCCGCATCCGAGGGACTGTGGTTGATCAGAGTGGCAATAATAGTTTTTTCAGGTATGAACCGGTGAAAAACAGACTTTATTTATCAACCTATGATCTCTATGAAGAAAACTTCCCTTTGTTTATTGAGAAACTGAAACAATTCAAGCCTCATTTTCTTCACACCTACCCTTCGGCAATTATTCTTATGGCTAAGTATATCATTAAAAATGATGTTCATATCGAAGGGATTAAAGCTGTTCTCTGCAGTTCAGAGCAATTCTATCCGGGTCAGAGGGAATTGATCGAAAAAGCATTTAACTGCCGTGTATATTCATGGTATGGACACACAGAATATTCAACCCTTGCAGGTGAATGTGAATGTTCATCCAATTATCATATCTACTTTCAATATGGGTTTACAGAATTAATTGATGAAATGGGCAATCCTGTCAGTAAACCTGGCATCAGGGGAGAAATTGTGGGTACAAGCTATGAGATGACGGCATTTCCGATAATCCGTTACAGGACTGGTGATTATGCGGAATGGGTGGAAAATAAGTGTTCGTGCGGGAGAAATTATAAACTTATAAATAATGTTGTAGGCCGCTGGCAGCAGGAGAAAATAATCACTTTAAAAAATTCTGAGATCTCATTAACGGCTTTAAATATGCATAGTGACATTTTTGACAATGTCATTCAGTACCAGTTTTACCAGAAAGAGAGAGGTAAAGTAACTCTGCGGATTATAAAAAGCGTAAACTATCAGAAAGATGATGAGAAAAAGATAACAAGAAGTTTTAAAGAGAAATTCAAGGATCTTGTTGAATTTAATATAGAGTATATTGATAATATTCCACGTACTCAGAGAGGGAAACACAAATTTCTTATTAGCGAACTGCCTGAATCATGCAACAACTGACTCAACAATTAAAATCGGGGAAAATGGAAATCCTTGAAGTGCCGTTTCCAGTTTTAAAAACCGGCCAGGTTCTGGTAAGGAACTATTATTCAGTAATCAGCGCCGGGACAGAGGGAAAAACTGTTTCGGATGCTCGAAAAGGATATATAGCAAAAGCTCAAAGCCGTCAGAAAGAGCTTAAGATGGTAATTGATTTGATCAGATCGGAAGGGCTTCTTAAAACTTACGACCTTGTGATGAACAAACTGGAAGCTCCCTCTGCATTAGGTTACAGTTGCGCCGGTGAAGTAATTGCGGTTGGTTCAGGAATCACAGATCTTAAAGCAGGAGATAAAGTAGCCTGTGGTGGAAGTAATGCAGTCCATGCAGATGTTGTTGCTGTCAGCAGAAATCTTTGTGTAAAGGTTCCGGATAATGTTGATCTTAAGTATGCCTCATTTTCCACTATTGCAGCTATTGCCATCCAGGGAATCAGGCAGGCCGATTTAAGAATAGGTGAGAATTGTACGGTCATTGGCCTGGGTATCATCGGTCTGATAACAATACAGGTTCTGAAAGCAGCAGGAATAAAAACGGTTGGGATAGATATAAATCCGGCTCAGGTTGAACAGGCTATGCATTCAGGTGTCAACCTTGCCCTGGTCCGAAACCAGGAAGGGATTGTTCAGACTATTAATGACTTTACTGGCGGCCATGGTACCGATGCTGTTATCATTACTGCGGCAACCTCATCAACCGATCCTGTGGAACTTGCAGGTGAACTGTGCCGTAAAAAGGGCAAAGTAGTAATTGTAGGGGCAGTGCCAACCGGATTTTCACGTACTCATTATTACAGGAAGGAACTGGATCTTAGGATGTCTTCATCATATGGACCTGGAAGATATGATGCTGATTATGAGGAAAAGGGTATCGACTACCCGATCGGCTATGTCCGTTTTACTGAGAATCGTAACATGCAGACATTCATAGATCTGCTGGCATCCGGATCAATAGATATGGATCCTCTTATAAGTCATGTTTTTCTTCTGGCTGATGCACCATCTGCATATGATATGATAATGGAACGCAAGGAACCATTCAGCGGGATTTTAATAAAATATAAAAATGAATTAATACCCGATAGAAATATTAAACTTTCTGAGGATTATTTCTTAACAAATCATCCGGCAAATGTAGGCTTTATCGGGGCAGGTAACTTTGCACAGAATCATGTTCTGCCCAGATTGAAAGGTAAATGCAATTTTATCGGCATTGTAACGGCAGAGGGAAATATTTC
>CALMJY010000303.1 GCA_937864815.1 uncultured Bacteroidota bacterium | reverse complement strand
TTCCGCTCATACTTAATGAATATGCAAAACTGTATGCTGAGGAGACCGGTAAAGTGCTTTCTGAAAAGGAAGTGATGGAAGTATGGAGTAATGAGGATATGAGATTTGAAGCTCTGTCACGGCTGCAGGATGCCGAAAAATATGCAAGAGTACTTGATGCTGCAACCCGTATGAGCCAGGAATTCGAAAAGACTTCACTTCAGGCCATGTATCAGAAGGTTGCCAATGCTATCAGGGAAGTGGATACTACACATATTCTTTTCCTGGAACATGCCTACTTCAGCAATACAGGTATCTATAGCGGCATTATGCCGGTTCTTAAACAAAATGGTGAAAGGGATCCGCTTGTTGCATATGCAGCACATGGCTATGACCTGCTGGTTGATACAAAGAATTATGATCATCAGAGCAATGAGAGAGTTGAACTCATCTTTTCTAGGATTGATGAAACTTCAAAGAGAACGGATATGCCTGTAATCATTGGTGAATGGGGCGCATTCCATGGCGGCTCGGAATCATTTGCCGATCACACCAGATCTATAATTGGACTATTCGAAAAATTCCGGTTTGGCAATACCTACTGGGCTTACTATGGTGGTATTGAAAAAGATCCGTTCTTCAGCAGAGGTCTTGTCAGGGCTTATCCCCTTTTCACCGGGGGGAAACTGATCCACTACAGCAATAATTATGAAACAGGTGTATTTAAATGTGAGTGGGAAGAAACACCTGAAGTCAAAGCTGCAACCATAATTTATATTCCTGATCTTGAGAGCCTTGTAAAGGAAAGTATTAAACCCGAACCACAGGAAGGAAGAACTGTAATACAGTCAATAAGCAACAGCCCGGCAGGATACATGATCATACCGGAAACCGGAAGGTCGGTCAGGAAAAGTATCGAGTTCAGGCTTGCAAAAAAAATGGCAGCCATATCTATTGAGAATAAATAAACAATGTATTATTAACAATAATTAAGTACAAATTAATTAATCCATTAACAATTAAACATTTACAACTATGAAAAAATCATTATTCATTCTGCTTCTGATCACTTTTGCATCAGTTCTTACAAATCCGGCAATGGCAGCTGATAATAAAGCTGTAGTCGGTTCATGGAAATGTTCAGTAACCGATGTACCTTATGAATATACAAGCAGTGTAATAACCTTTGTTGAGAAAGATGGCAAACTTACAGGCAATGTTAAGTTTGAGAGCGGCATGGTCAACAACCTCAATTCGGTAAAAATAAACAACAGCCAGATCATACTTACTCTTTATGTCGATGGTTATGAAATCATTGTCGACGGCAAACTCGCAGGCAACAAAATAACAGGCACTGTTGACACACCTGAAGGAAAAGTAAGCTTCACTGCAACCAAGGTTGAGAAAAAATAATACCCTGAACCTATCTTAAGTGAAAGTGGTTAATTGGATGCCATGAATTATCTGAATTCTCCAACCGCAGAGTTGTACAGGAAACTGAATTCACTTGCATTTTTCCCGGTAATGACATTACCACAGGATACAATGCAGGAATACCTTCAGTTAATTGAAAGGAGATGTCAGGGCAGCAGACGAATGTCTGAAACTGCCATGACCAGGATTCCGGGCGGAGTTCAGCATAATCTGGCATTCAATTACCCTTTTCCTCTTGTAATCACAAAAGCCGAAGGTGCTTACCTGTACGATATTGACGGCAACAGGTATATTGATTTCCTCCAGGCAGGAGGTCCGACTGTCCTGGGAAGCAATTATCCGGCTGTAAGGGAAAAGATTATTGACCTGATAAATAATTGCGGACCATCAACCGGCCTGTTCCATGAATATGAATACAGACTGGCAGAAACCATCAGCAGGCTGATTCCGTCAGTAGAGATGTTCAGGATGCTGGGAAGCGGAACTGAGGCCGTAATGGCTTCTCTAAGACTTGCCAGACTCATAACCGGCAGGAAATATATAATCAAATGCGGAGGCGCATATCACGGCTGGAGTGATCAGATGGTTTACGGAATGAGAATTCCCGGAACAGGAAGATTTGATGCTCACGGTATACCTGCCTCCTCATCACGCTTTGTTCAGGAAGTCTTCCCGAACGATCTTGAAGCTCTTGAGCACAGGCTCAGGTGGAACAGACTATTGGGCGGAACTGCTGCTGTTATCCTTGAACCTGTTGGCCCGGAAAGCGGTACCCGGCCGGTCGATCCGGAATATAACAAAGGGGTAAGACAACTATGCGACAAATACGGAGCTCTTCTGATATTTGATGAAGTGGTTACAGCCTTCCGCCTTAGCATGAACGGAGCCCAGGGATACTATGGGGTGAAGCCCGATCTTACAGTATTCGGGAAGGTAATAGCCGGTGGTTACCCGGGTGCCGGAGGTGTCGGAGGAAAACGCGAATACATGGAACGAATGGCTGCAGGCCTTCAGTCAGGAAAGAAAAAAGTAATGGTTGGAGGAACTCTTGCTGCAACTCCAATCAGCTCAGCGGCAGGTTATTATACATTGCTTGAAATGGAAAAGGAAGATGCATGCAATAAAGCATCTTCAGCAGGTGATATGCTCACAGCCGGACTAAATGATCTCATCGTGAAATATGAATTGCCTTTTGTTGCCTACAACCAGGGATCCATATGTCATCTTGAGACTACCGGCACGCTATTTATCAGACTCAACTATCTTAAGATATTCAGGCTTCTTGAAGAGATAAAGAAAAGAAAACATGCCATGGAGGAGATAGGTGCGGCTTATATGGCTGAAGGAATAATCACCCTGGCAGGAAGTCGCATGTACACCAGCATGGCCGACACCGCTGATATAATACAGGATGCTCTGAACCGGTTTGAAAATGTATTTGTAAAATTTAAAAAATAAGTATTGTGTTCATGTCCTCAGAAAAATATGTCCTGGCATTTGATGCCGGTACCAGTAGTGTAAAAGCTGTTCTGATAAATAATGACGGAACAGTTTTATCGCACTGTATAAAAACATACCCGAGTAATTCACCAAGACCAGGCTGGCTTGAACAGGATCCGGAGGATTACTGGCAAGCCATTATAAGATCAACAAGACAGTTGCTGAATGATTCAGGAATCAATGCAAACAATATCAGTGGAATAGTCTTTACCACACAGGCTATGGGTATAATACCTCTTGATATTGACGGAAATGTACTCAGACCAAACATTACCTGGGTTGATGGAAGAGCAGAGCAGGAGGCATTGTGGTTTATGAACAGGTTCCTGGGAAAGAGAATATTCAAAGCTTTGATCGGAATTGAGGTCACAGGTAAGGATGTCCTTCCGAAACTTCTCTGGCTGCGCAGGAAAGAGCCTGATATCTATAAAAAATGTGATAAGATCCTTGATGTAAACGGATTCCTGAAATTCAAGGCAACAGGTGAAAAAGTCTTTGAATGGTCAGGAGCTTCATCATATACCTTTGATCTCCGGAAAAAGGACTGGACAAGATGGCTATTCAGAATGATTGGTTTCAACCTCGATAAACTGCCGAGACTTGTCAGGTCTACAGACCTCATAGGAGGATTGACACAAAAAGCTTCTGAAGAACTGGGACTTAATGCAGGAACTCCTGTTTTCGGTGGTTGCGACGACACTCAGAGTGCAGCTATAGGTTCAGGAGCATCAGAAAACAACGATGCCCACATTTACCTTGGCACATCAGCCTGGGTTGGAATTACAACCAGCAGGAATGTAAGATTCAAAAACGGGGCGGTATGCCTCCAGAGCGCTGATCCGGAAAAAAATATTGCCGTTGGCATCACTGAATCGGCAGGAAGCAATATTGACTGGATAATTGAGAACTTCTACAGCAGGGAGAAAAACGATCTCACAATACCTGATGTTTATGCTCTTGCCAATGAGGAGGCAAGTGCAGTCACTCCGGGGGCAGAAGACCTGATGATGACACCATGGCTCTTTGGGGAAAGATGTCCTGTAGGAACTACCACAACAAGGGGTACAATGTTCAACCTGGGGCACCATCACAACAGAAGCCATATCATGCGTGCAATGAGCGAAGGTATAGCTTATAACCTCCGCTGGATCATAGAAAATTTTGAACGCGACTATGGATTCAGGATTCCCCAACTCAGGATTGTGGGCGGAGGTACCCAGAGTGATTCATGGATGCAGATCATTGCAGATATTACAAACAGGAAAATAGAAACAACATCAAATCCAAAGCTGGCAGGAGCAATAGGTGCTGCTATATGCGCCTTCGTAGGTTTAGGGATATTGAAAGGCTTTGACGAAGTAAAAAAAATAGTAAAGCCTGTCAGGGTATTTGTCCCGAATCCTGAAAATACAGGCAAATACTCACACTACTTCAATCTGTACAAAGGCATCTATAACAGGAATAAAAATCTTTACCAGCAGATTAACTACAGCCTGAGGTAGAACTTCTGAAAATCATTAATTATGTCAACTGAGAGCGAAGTGAAATCGATAGTCTGTGAGGCAGGCAAAAGGCTGCTCAGGGAAAACCTTGTATCCGGTACCTGGGGGAATCTCAGCATGCGGGTTGATAGCAGTAACATGATAATAACCCCAAGCGGAATGCCATATGAAGAGCTTACACTCAATGATATGGTAGCTGTCAATTACCTTACAATGGACTGGATCGGTCTCAGAAAACCTTCTTCAGAGCTTAAGCTCCATGCTGAAATTTACCGCAAAAGAAAAGAAATAAATGCCGTAATACATACGCACCAGATAAATGCCTCCACCGTTGCAGCTGCTCAGCGCGAAGTTCCGCCAATCCTGGATGATATGGTCCAGATTATTGGTCCCTCGGTTAAAGTTGCAGAATATGCTCTTCCAAACACAAAAAAGATTGTAAAAAACACAATAAAAGCCCTCTACGGAAGAAATGCTGCCCTGATGGCCAATCATGGAGCTGTATGCATAGGACGCAATATGGATGAGGCTTTCCTTGTTTGCCAGGTTCTCGAAAAGGCATGCAAGGCATTCATTGAAGCTGAATTTCTGGGAGGTGCAAAATCAATTAACAAATTTGAAGCATGGATAATGCATGAATATTACCTGAGAAAATATTCAAAGATCCAAAAACAGGGATAATACCCCTATTCATATCTGATCCCATAATGAAATTCAGGTTAATACTTCTCCTTATTATCACCCTCTGGAATTCAGGCGCATATTCACAGGTTGAATTTACCATAGATACATCATTGTTATTCCAGACAATACATGGATTTGGTGCATCAGATGCCTGGAGCAATGATGTTCTGAACATGATGAAAACCGGCGACAGGAGAAAAGCTGCAGACTGGCTTTTCAGCAGGGAAAAGCTGACTGACGGATCATTTAGGGGAATAGGGCTGTCAATCTGGAGATATAATCTTGGTGCCGGAAGCTCTGAACAGGGCGACAGCAGTTATATAGGCGATCCGTTCAGAAGAACAGAGTCCTTTCTTATGCCTGATGGAAACTATGACTTCGGAAAGCAAAGCAGTACGCAATGGTTGGTCAGGGAAGCAACCAGGATGGGTACTGAGACTCTCATAATGTTTTCCAATTCACCTCCTGTAAACTTCACAAAAAACAATAAAGCCTTTACCGGTGTATGCGGCAAATCAAATATTGAACCTGCCAGCTACAAGGCTTTTGCCTCTTACATCTCCAGGTCTTTAAGATATTTTAATGACATGGGGATCCATTTCGATTATGTCAGCCCTGTCAATGAACCCGAATGGGACTGGTGCAGAAAGGACGGTCAGGAGGGCTGCCCTTACACAAATGATGAGATTGCTTCACTGGTTCGGGAACTGAACACTGAACTTACCGCTAAAAATTTAAATACCAGAATTCAGATTCCTGAAAGCGGGCTACTGATATATGCAAACAACGGACACAGGTTCAAGCCCGGACGACAACATCAGGCTAAAGATTATTTCAGACCGACAGGAGTAAATTATATCGGGAATGAATCACTTGTAGCACACCAGATTGCTGCCCACAGCTATTTTACTGAATGGCCGCCATTTATTATGAAAAGCGTAAGGAAAAAGACAGCCCGAACCACTGACAGATATAACCTTGAATACTGGATGACGGAATATTGCATTCTTCGCGAAACGAAGGAAATTAGCGGCGGTGGAAGGGATACAGGAATGCATACCGCACTGTATGTTTCGCGTGTGATACATCACGACCTTGTATATGGCAATGCCTCAGCCTGGTGCTGGTGGCTTGGGTTATCTGCATATGATTTCAAGGACGGACTGGTATATGTAAACAGGGATGGCAGCGGTCTGACAGACAGTAAAACAATGTGGGCTTTGGGTAATTTCAGTCAGTTTATCCGTCCCGGATCAGTAAGGGTAAATGTAAAGGGAAAATATGACAGGGAACTATTGGTTTCTGCATATAAAGACAAAGAATCTGAAAAACTGATCATCGTAATAATCAATATGAAAAATGTGGATCAGAAAATTGAATTCAAAAACCTTCCGAAGGGTTCCTGTAATTTATGGGAAACTTCAGAGGATTCAAATCTCAAATCCAGGAAACCGGAATCAGATGATAATTCGTTATTAGTCAGAGCACAAAGCATCTCAACACTGGTATTTGATCTTACCGATTAATAAATCTGACAATATCAGTAAAATGATTCAGATGATCAGACGAGATTCAATTCTAATATTTATCATGATCATCTTCAGTCTTCAATCATATGGTAAGAATCCCACAATGGAGACTGGAAGTATAAAAATTGATACTGTTACAATCCGGAAAAACTGGAGAACAAAGGAAGCAATAATCCTGAGAGAACTGGGAATTAACAAGGGAGATAAGGTAACCGTACCGGAATATAAGTCTCGGGCTGGAAGGCTCCTTTGGCACAAATGCCAGGTACGGAAATATAAATATCGGTATCCCCCGTCAGCTCTTATACCGGAACATGACTCTAGGCGCCCGCTTCAGTTATGGTACAACATCAAGTTACAGGTATGAAAACAAGGTAAAGGTCTATGGTGTCGGGTATTCTCACAGCGACTTTAATCTGCATATAGGGAATCCATGGCATACGATTACAACTATACTTTCTCGCCTGATCTCTCACTCGGGTATTTCAATCATCAGACTGATTCTGCAATTATAGAAGAGGGAATCAGTCAGCCAGAAGCATATACTGTTAATTATTTAACAGTATCGACAGCTGAATCCATTGGTCTGATGAACAGGAAAAGACACCAGCGGGAGGGATATAATATTTCGGCAGGTATTGGTGCAGGCATTGGCTTATCAAAAATGAGCCCGGCATATATCTCTGCCGGCATTAGCGGTGTATATTCAAAGTTATTGGCAAGGTTTCTTCAGATTGACGGCAGTATTTCATCAGGTTACACCACAACAGAACTTGCTTCACTGATAAATTACCTTGGTCCCGGTCATGTCAAGGGGATCCTCAGCGGTGAAAGGGCAGGAAAATCTATTATTTCATCAACTATAGCATTAAGGCTGACATATATCAACAGAAACTGGTTCGCCATGGAACAATCATTCTTCATCAATGCAGGAAATGCAGCCGACGTTTACTGGCGCCTTTTCAGTACTCCTCCCCTTGCTTCGGCGGGAAGCAGTATAAGGCTTATGATACCAATGGTCCCCTGGCTTGCAATAAGTTTTCACTATGCCTGGATGGGAAATTCAGAACATTGGCTCAGTGCTGATTTTTGACTTAGACTAATTTTTTGAAAAGACAATTGAATCTGAAAATAAAGCCAGAGGCTTTAAAGTCCAATATCCCCGGTCACATCCGGGGTATCCTGTTGATGATTTCTCAACCCCGGAGCGGGTTGAAGCAGTGCTTTACGGATTTATATTAAATTTACAGATGTGTAAAATGAAAATTACATTTTTATGATGTTAAAGACTATTTCATCTGATCTTATTCAACACCTCCGGTGTTGAGGTATCATAAATGACCTTTACCATGGATGTAACCATGGATATTGGAATTTGATGCCTCCGGCATCTTGATTTAATGTCATTTTTAAATAATATATGTAACTTATTGATAAAATTATAAATAACGATAGTATGCCAGACAACAGACGATCTTTTATCAAAAAAGCCTCAATGGCAGCAGGAATGATCTCCATACAAGGGATGAGCAGCTCCTCCCCTGTTACTATTCTGTCTGAACCAATAAAAAACCCAATCCGTGTTTCAAAACTTATGAAACCTGTGGCTATTGCAATGTGGGACTTCAGCTGGATACTCAGGCATCACAGGTACGGGGAATTTGAAAACTGGGATAAGGTTCTTGAAGAATTGGCAGAGAGAGGATACAATGCTGTCAGGATTGATGCCATGCCCCAGTTTGTGGCAGCTGATTCAGATGGAAAATCCGAAAATGAGTTCCGGTCTGTTAAAAACGGGTGGCAGCCATCCCTCTGGGGTAACGACTTCACAATGAGCTTCAGGCCAAAGGAAGCGCTTCTTGAGTTTCTTCCAAAATGCAAAAAATATGGTATAAAGGTTGGCCTGGCAACATGGTTTATGCAGCACGGGACAGCAAGGAAAGATATTTTTAAGGAAGAGGGAGGATTACTGCGGGCATGGCAGGAAACTCTGTCATTTCTCGATGCTAACCAGCTGCTGGATAATGTAATTTATGTCGATCTTCTGAATGAATACCCCAACTGGCATGGTTACGACTGGCTTAAAAAGAATATGAACAAATTGTCCGGTCTTGACCAGTATAAGCTTGATAATCCGGAAGCAAATGTTCCGGATCAGATTATCAGCGGAAAGAATTCCAACCCGGAGCAGCAGAAGTTTTACAACAGTTTTATAAGCTCAGTCATCAAAACCCTCAAAGGCAGATATCCGGATATGGATTTCTATGCATCACTCGATTCATCAATGGAACTCGACCGAATCGACATGACGGAGTTTGATGCACTCGATTACCATATCTGGTTCGCACATACAGGTAAAGTGCCGGGACTGGACAAAGTTGGTTCAAGAGACCAGACGCAGGATTACAGGGAGGTTTACAGCGGACTGCAGCTATACTGGAAAGAGAACAGGGATTCACTTGTGAAATGGATGGAAGGAAGGCTTTCAGATATTTCAACCGCTGCTTCAAAACACAATATTGTATGCGGAAATACCGAAGGCTGGGGACCGATATCATGGTTTGACCATCCCGAACTAAACTGGGAATGGACAAAAGAGAGTGCTGAAATTTGTGTTGACCTAGCAAAAAGACATGATAATTATAAGTTCATCTGCACCTCCAATTTTACGCATCCTCAGTTCAGGGGTATATGGGATGATATACAGTGGCATAAGAAGATTACAGATCGGATTAAAGCATGAAAAATCAAAGCATACCTAAGATTAATCTGCATTCATACGACCTCTCCCCAACACAGATAATTTGCGCTTTAAACCTCCCCCTCTCACTCCGGGAGAGGGGGACTGAGGGGGTGAGGTAAA
>CALMJY010000302.1 GCA_937864815.1 uncultured Bacteroidota bacterium | reverse complement strand
GCAGGCTCATTTTCAGGGATCAGAGCAAGCACTGGCATTGATGTATATCTCAAACGATGTCCATTACTCAGGTAATCCTAAGTATGTTGATGCACATTCATCAAGTGCCGGCAGCATACACAAAAGATAGTTTTTATTCAATATATATTCTCCCATTATTATGAGCCGCTGGATAACCTCCAACGGCTTTTTTTTTAACTTTGCGGAGCATTGCATAATTGAAGATTAAAATAATTATCAGGTAATATGAAAGAAAAACTAAATGTCAATCTTAAGAATGCCGGAGCATTTGTTTCATTCGAAGAGGTTGTTGCCCTGGCAAAGCTTTCAGCCAGACATCTTGATGCTCTTAATAATGGCAAAGGTGCCGGAAATGATTTCCTTGGCTGGCTTACCCTGCCGGATGATATCCTGAAACAGCTTGATAAGATAGAAAAAAGTGCAAAACACCTCAGGTCGGTTTCCGATACAACAGTTGTTATAGGTATAGGAGGATCATATCTCGGTGCCAGGGCAGTAATGGAAGCAATATCACATACATTTACCCCTTACCTGAAAAAGAAACCTCACCATGATGTAATATTTGCCGGACAGAATATATGTGAGGATTACCTTTCCGAATTAATTGAAGTTCTTGATGAGCGGAGCTACTCCATTATAGTTATATCAAAGTCAGGTACCACAACTGAACCCGCAATTGCATTCAGGATACTTAAGGATCATCTTGAGAAAAAAGTTGGAAAACCTGCAGCTGCCGACAGAATTATAGCAATTACTGATGAAAAGAAGGGTGCACTCAGATCACTGGCAACAACAAACGGATATGAAACATTCGTCATCCCTGATAATGTAGGAGGAAGATATTCAGTTCTTTCGCCTGTGGGATTACTGCCTATAGCTGTAAGCGGACTTGATATCAGAGCACTTGTAAAAGGAGCAAAGGATATGGAAGAAGTAACAAGAACCAATAAGGATGCCGTTTCAAACCCTGCACTGCTTTATGCTGCAGCCAGAAATCTTCTTTTACAGGGAGGCCGGCCTGTTGAGATTATGGTAGGATTCACCCCAAAGCTGCACTTCATGTCTGAATGGTGGAAACAACTTTATGGAGAAAGTGAAGGAAAAGATGGAAAAGGTATTTATCCGGCTTCAGTGGATATGACAACCGACCTGCATTCACTGGGTCAGTATATCCAGGATGGGCAAAGGATATTGTTTGAAACAATGATATCTGTTAAAAGTCCTTCACGAACACTGACAATCCCGCTTGAAAAAGACGATTCAGATCAGCTGAATTTTCTGGCAGGCAAACGCTTGTCGGAGGTAAACAGGAATGCAGAAGCAGGTACGACAATTGCACACAATGATGGAAATGTGCCTGTTTTAAAAATCGAAATCCCGGTACTTGATGAATATTACACAGGGCAGCTTATCTATTTCTTCGAGATAGCCTGCGGTATAAGCGGATACATCCTTGATGTTAATCCATTCGATCAGCCAGGTGTTGAAGCTTACAAGAAAAATATGTTTGCCCTTCTTAATAAACCCGGCTATGAGGAGGCAGGCAAGAAACTTAGAGAAAGACTATGATATATTTTCCCGCAGATCACGCAGATTATTACCGGTTTTAAGTTTGAACTTTTTGACAAAGTCATTGAGCACCTCCGTAAGATCAGGATGCCCGATCTCCTGCAGATCATAATGTACCCGGGTATTTGGTTTCCTTATCTTGATGATCCTGTTCAGATCAATAGGTGTTGCTATAATAACACTGTCACAATCGGTGCTGTTTATTGTAGCTTCAAGATCTTTAAGCTGCTGTTTACCATATCCCATCGCCGGCAGAAGAGTACCGATACCAGGATACAGTTTAAAGGTTTCACTCAGCTTACCAACGGTGAATGGGCGGGGATCAACGAGTTCTGATGCACCGTATTTACGTGCAGCCACAACACCTGCCCCTATTTTCATCTCACCATGTGTAAGTGTGGGTCCATCCTCAACCGCAAGTACCCTTTTACCTCTTATAACTGAGGGATCATCAACTTTAATAGGAGAAGCTCCGTCTATAACCACAGCTTTAGGGTTTACCTTTTCTATGCTTTCCCTAACTATCTGAATCGATTCAGGAGAGGAGCTGTCCATTTTATTAATAACCACCACATCAGCAAGACGAAGAGTTACTTCACCCGGATAGTATTTCAGCTCATGCCCTGCCCTGTGAGGATCAGTCACTGTAATCATCAGATCGGGCTTATAGAATGGAAAGTCATTATTACCACCATCCCAGAGTATCACATCACATCCTGATGGATCTTTCTCTGCAGCACGTACAATTGCCTCATAATCAACTCCTGCGTATATAACATTGCCTCTTACAACATGAGGCTCGTACTCTTCCATCTCCTCAACCGTGCATTTATGCTTTGCAAGATCCTTCACATCTGCAAACCTCTGTACCTTCTGTGCATTAAGGTCTCCATAAGGCATCGGATGCCTCACAGCAACAACCTTCAGACCTTTTTCCATAAGGAGTTCTATAACTCTCCTGGAAGTCTGACTTTTACCGCAGCCTGTTCTGATTGCGCCAACAGCGATCACCGGCTTTGAGCTTTTTATCATAGTGTCAGATGGCCCCAGAAGAACGAAATTTGCCCCGGCTGCATTTACAATTGCACTTACCGACATAACTTTCTGGTAGGTAACATCACTGTATGAAAAAACACAGTCTGATACTTTATACTTTTTTATAAGTTCAGGCAGATTATCTTCGGCAACTATCGGAATTCCATTTGGATAGAGTTTTCCCGCAAGCTCTTTAGGATACTTCCGGCCATCAATATCAGGAATCTGTGCAGCAGTAAATGCAACCACATTATACAATGGATTGTCTCTGTAACAGGTATTGAAATTATGAAAATCACGGCCTGCAGCTCCAATAATGATGACATTTTTCTTTACCATAAATCCTCCATGTGTTTGTTTTTTTCTTTATGCAACAAAAATGATTTCAGAATGAAGCAACAAATTTATAATTTGCAGAGTGAAAATCCGAGTAATTCATCCTATTTTTTGAAATACTCTAAAGGTTGGTTATTTTCCTGATTTATAATTATTTAATCATGTTTTTCGGCCTTATAAAAAACATGTTAAAGAAAATGTTTTTTTACATCTGAGGCATATGGCAAATTCTTTGTACTATTATAACTGATTATGAATGTACTTGCCCATATATATCTTTCCGGTGACTCCGAAAAAGTTATTATCGGGAATTACATAGGCGACTATGTGAAGGGCAGGGACTATCTGAATTACCCTGAACAAATCAGGAAAGGAATAATCCTTCACCGGCATATTGATGGTTTTACCGACAGACATCCTGTTGTTCACCGTAGTAAAATATTCTTTACCAGAAAATATCACAAATACTCGGGTGTTGTCACAGATATTATTTATGATCATTTCCTTACCAGGGAATGGGATTTCTTTTCACGCAGACCACTTGAGAGTGTAACTTACAATTTCTACAGGGCCATGGTTAACAACTATGAGCATATGCCTGAGAATGTTCGGGACATGATGCCATTTTTTATTATCAATAACTGGATTGAGTCATACCAGACTGTCAACGGAATTAAACATGTGCTCAATACTTTATCCAAGCACTCAACGTTGCCAAATGAAACCAGGTTTGCAATAAAAGCATTAAAGAAAAATTATTATTCTCTGCAGGATGACTTCATGGAGTTCTTTCCCCAGCTTATTGATTATGTTGAAAAGGAATTCGGAATACAGATATCTCACAGAATAACAATTCCATTCTGATCATACCAGATATTCATTCCTGCTGGCATCAAGCCTCAGGAATACAAACAGCAGAATAGTGAATCCCCACAGGGAGCTGCCTCCGTAGCTGAAAAAAGGCAGGGGTATACCTATAACCGGCACTATTCCGATTGCCATTCCTATATTAATAAACACATGCAGAAACAATATTGACACCACCCCGTATCCGTAAACTCTTGAAAACACGGACCGCTGTCGTTCAGCCATAAAAATAATCCTGAAGAACAAAAGTAAAAAAGTTCCAATTACTGCAAGTGAGCCCAGAAATCCCCATTCTTCTCCAATGGTGCAGAAAATAAAATCGGAACTTTGCTTGGGTACAAACTTGAATTTAGTCTGTGTGCCCTGCAAATATCCTTTCCCGGTTAACCCTCCTGAACCTATTGAGATAATTGACTGATTGACATTGTATCCGGTTCCCCTGGGATCAGATTTTATTCCAAGAAGAATATTGATTCGGTCTCTCTGGTGGTCAGGAAGAATCTTATTAAAGGTTACGTCCACTGAATTTACGAAGACTATGCTCCCTACCAGAAACAGGTAAATAACCAGCACTGCCATTGCTTTTTTTGTATATATGTACCAGGCAAAGAAGATCCCTGATACCAGGAGTGCAAATAATATAACCAGTTCAATACCAAGTCGTTTAAACAGGTAATAATCAATCACATACAATACTGCAGCAATAACAATAAATATTCCTGTACCCATCAAAACCAGTTTCCATCTCCTGGTGGCAAACCATACTAAAAGTATTGCTAATACTATGAGGCCCAGTTTAAGATAAAGGTTGTTGATTAAAAGTGTCAGGAAGAAGAGTATCAGTGCAAGCAAACCGGAAACAAATACATAGGGGCTCATTCCTTCCCTGAACAGAACTAAAAACAAGGCAAAAAATACAACAGTTGATCCCATATCAGGCTGCAAAGCAGTAAGAAATGCAGGCACCAGAATAATTGCTGAAGCCTGGGTAAGCATACCCAAGCGTGTAAGGTCAAGTCTGCGGGAATTCAGGAAACCTGCCAGGGCAATCGCAGTACCGAATTTAGCAAATTCCGATGGCTGAAGGCTGAACCAGCTGAATTCAAACCACGATCTGGCTCCGTTAATCTCAGTACCGAATACCAGTACAAGAACAAGCAGGAACATCAGGAATCCGTAAATGAACCATGAAAAGAAAAAGTAGAACCTGCTATCAATTAAAATGGCAAATATACCGGTGAAAATAGCAGCCAATATCCAGATAAACTGCTTACCATAACGCTGGGAGAGATCCAGTATACCGGGATGCTCTTCATTATAGACTGCAGCATAAATATTCAGCCAGCCCATTATCACCAGAAGCAGATAAAGGAGTATGGTGATCTTGTCAAGACTTACCCATATATTAATACTGCGTTTCACTTTCTGTAATTGTATCTTCGAGATTCAGGTTTAATATTCTCTGTTCCATAGCCTTATTGGAAACAGAATCGCGGAGATATTTTTCAATCATAAGACTGGCAACCGGTGCAGCATAAGTCGATCCGAATCCTGCATTTTCCACATAGACTGCAATCGCTATTTTTGGATCATCCTTGGGCGCAAATGCAATAAAAACAGAATGATCCTTTCCGTGTGGATTCTGTGCAGTACCAGTCTTTCCGCAAACAATTATATCTCTGATTCTGGCAATTCCGGCAGTTCCACCGGGAGCTCCGTTAACAGCGCCTTCCATCCCAAGAATTATTTTATTGAAATTGGCTGAATCAATATTTATTAAGTGTCTTTCACTGAATTTCGGATCCAGTGAATTCTCCTTTCCCACTCCCTTTACAATATGTGGTGTGTAAAAGAAGCCTCTGTTGGCAATTGCAGCAGTCATATTTGCCATCTGAAGTGGTGTAGTTCCTATTTCTCCCTGGCCTATAGCCATTGAAATTACAGTGAGTGCCTTCCATTTATTCCTGCCATGATATTTGTCGTAATAAGCTGTTGATGGAACAAATCCGGCCAGCTCATTAACAAAGTCTGTTCCCAGCTTGCTCCCGAAACCGAACTCATTCAGATATTCTTTCCATCTGTTATACGCTTCAGAGACACTTCCGTATTTCCTGTTTTCAAGCACCCTCCGGTAAGTCTGACAAAAGTAAGAATTACATGAGTTGGCCACCGCCCCTGCCAGGTCAAGAGGCGATCCATGTCCGTGGCAGCCCACAAAAAGATAACCATAATCGCATCCGAATTGTGTATCTTCTGTTATCACTCCTTCCTGCAAACCTATAAGACCGTTGATCGGTTTAAAGGTGGAACCAGGCGGATAGGAAGCCATAAGTGCCCTGTTGAATAAGGGCATAATGGCAGTATCCAATTGAAGTTTCGCAAAATTCTCCGACCTCACTCGTCCCACAAGTAATCCCGGATCATATCCCGGTGCCGACACAAGGGAAAGTACCTCACCGGTCTCCGGCTCTATTGCAACAATGCTTCCCCGTTTATTCCTCATCAGCAATTCGCCGTACTCCTGAAGATCCAGATCAATTGAGGAAATGATATCAGATCCCTGAACAGCAACTGTATCCATTTCACCGTCAGCATAAGCACCTTTGATCCTGCTGAATACATCAACCATAAAAATCCTGACCCCTTTTTGTCCCCGAAGCTCTGATTCGTATGCTTCCTCAATACCACTTTTTCCTATGTAATCACCGGATTTATAATATGGATTCTTCTTTATTATGCTTTCATCAACCTCACTTACATAACCAAGAATATGTGCGGCAACCGGCTTTGAATATTTACGGAGTGTCCTGGGTTGAACATAGAATCCGGGATACATAAACATCTTTTCCTGAAATCCGGCATAGGTTTGATCAGATATCTGTTTCAGAAATACTGAAGGGGCACGTCTTGAATAGTTAATTGCCGCCCGCATCTGCCTTTTGAACATATCATTTGTGATTCCCAGCAATGAACAGAATCCGGCTGTATCAATTCGTGATGTCTGAGAAGGGATGACCATTATATCATACGCTGCCATGTTTGATACAATAAGCTTTCCTTTCCTGTCATAAATTAGTCCCCTGGCAGGATACTGTGTAACATAACGGAGGACATTATTATCAGCAGAAAGCCTGTAAGTATCCTTAACTATCTGTAGAACAAATAACCTGATTATAAGGAACAGACAAACCAGAACCATCAGGGTCATAATTATGTATTTCCGGTTAATAAAAGGGTCCTTCATAATTTTCCGGATTATCTGCCCTTCCTGTAAAACTCAATGATCAGTACAAAAGTAAGGGTAAACAGAGAGCTTAGTAAAACCCGAAGCAGTGTTCTGAAGAAATCAGCGAATCTGAATACCTCTATATAGAAGAGTAAGGTATGATGCACAAGGATCATTATCCCGGCATACAACAAAAACCATCTGAAACCATACGTAAGCATTGAAGGCTGCGCCCCTGGTTCATAACCGTCACGGGGTGAATTTGACCTCAGTATAAAAGGACGAACAAATCCGGCCAGTACAGTTGCAGTTGAATGCATGCCGGGAGAACCTGAATAGAAATCGATCACCATACCAGTACCGAATGAAAGCATCAGTAGAAGCCATGAAGGTATTTCAACCGGCAGGAGCAGGATAAACATTATGTAAACATATGGATTTACATATCCGCTGAACTGAATATTATTAAACATCAGTACCTGCAAAATGACAAGTATGATGAATATTAGACCAAACCTTAATAACGAATTAATCATTGAATCTGGTTTTCCAGTTCTATAAATTCCTGCTTTCTCTTATTTGCAACCACATCAACAAAATGCAGCTTCCTGAAATCCGTCGTGAGCAGAACGGTTATTGAGTAGAAGTCGCTGCCCGGCTTCTGAAAATCAATAACCGTACCTACCAGCACACCTTCCGGAAATATTGCTGAATACCCTGTAGTTTCAATAGTATCACCAATGCTCAGGGTTACATGCTGCGGAATATCACTCAGAATTGCCTTTCTGTAGTCCCTTCCGTCCCAGCTCAGTGATCCGAAATATCCGTTTGACTTTATTCTTGCACTTAACCGGAAGTCAAGATTAAGTACAGACATCACAACTGCAAAGTTCTCAGAGCAGCCCACAATAGCACCGGCTACTCCTCCATCAGCAATAACGGCCATATCATTTGTTATACCATGGCGTGTCCCCTTGTTAATTGTAAAGAAATTCTTCTGCTTGTTTACCGAATTGCTTGTCAGCCTGGCAGTGGTATACTGATATAGTTGCTGGTATATTGTATCTGAGACCGAAAAAAAAACTGAATTGTTGTTCCTTGCAAGCCGGTTAATACTGTTCCTGAGTGCTGTATTTTCTGCAGCAAGATTTTCGTTTATCTGACGAAGATTAAGATAGTTTCTTGTATTGCTGATTTTTTCCTCTACACCGTAAGTGACCCATCTGATGACGTTTACAACCCTGGTATTATGATAATAATTTCTTGTGGCGAGTAAATAAATTCCTATACCCTCAAGTATCAGAAAGATTATCAGGTTATTGTATCGCTCCAGGAAATTCAGAAGACTCCTCATTTACCTGCCGGGTTATCGCATTAGGAACTGAAACCTCTCAACATTTTTAAGTGCAACACCTGTACCTCTTGCAACCGCATGCAACGGATCCTCAACTACATTGAAGTTGATATTGATCTTGTCGGCAAGCCTCTTATCAAGGCCTCTCAGTAAAGCACCGCCCCCGGCAAGATAAATACCTTTGTTTACTATATCAGCATACAGTTCGGGAGGAGTCTGCTCAAGAACGCTCAGAAGAGCCGCTTCAACCTTAGACAAGGATTTATCGAGGCAGTAGGCAATCTCCTGGTATGAAATCGGAATTTCGATAGGTAATGCGGTCATGATATTCGGACCTCTGACAATATAGTCGGCAGGTGGATTATCTATATCCGGCAGAGCTGCGCCGACTGCAATTTTAATATCCTCTGCTGTCCTTTCACCAATCTTGATATTATGCTGATGACGCATATACGCCTGTATATCTGCAGTAAAACCATCACCTGCTATCCTGATTGATTTATTGCATACAATACCACCGAGAGCAATTACAGCAATTTCTGTTGTTCCTCCTCCTATATCAACAACCATACATCCCTCCGGAGCTTCAACATCAAGCCCGATTCCGATGGCAGCTGCCATAGGTTCATAAATCATATAAACATCACGACCTCCTGCATGCTCCGATGAGTCACGGACAGCCCTGATTTCAACTTCGGTACTTCCCGAAGGAATACATACAACCATTTTAAGGGAAGGAGAAAAAAGCCTGGGTCCCTTGTTTATCATCCTTATCATCCCTCTTATCATCAGCTCGGCGGCATTAAAATCAGCAATTACTCCGTCGCGCAGAGGCCTGATGGTTTTTATATTTTCATGTGTCTTGCCGTGCATTTGCCTTGCAGCATCCCCGATTGCAATAAGCTTTCCTGTGTTCTTGTCAATAGCAACAATTGAAGGTTCATCAACAACAACCTTATCATTGTGAATAATGATGGTGTTTGCAGTTCCGAGGTCAATTGCAATCTCCTGAGTTAAAAAAGAAAATAGGCCCATTATATCTGTATGTTATATTACTAATGTTTGAAATGTCTTACTCCTGTTATTACCATTGTCATATCATTGGCGATACAATAGTCTGTAGATTCCTGGTCACGAACAGAGCCTCCCGGCTGTACAACAGCTTTTATCCCGGCCTTATTCGCAATTTCAACGCAGTCGGGGAACGGGAAAAACGCATCGGATGCCATGACAGCACCTTTAAGGTCAAAGCCGAATGAACGGGCTTTTTCAATAGCCTGTCTCAGGGCATCCACTCTCGAAGTCTGACCAATTCCGCTGGCGCACAGCTGTTTATTCTTCACCAGAACAATAGCATTCGATTTGCTGTGTTTCACAATGATATTTGCAAAAACAAGATCTTCCTTTTCAGAATTTGACGGCTGACGTTTTGATACAAGTTTCATGTCATCTGCTGTCTGGGTACTAAGATCCTTTTCCTGCCAGAGAACACCGCTGAGCAATGATCTGAAACTATAATTGCTTTCCTCAGCTTTCTTTCTGACAAGAATTATTCTGTTCTTTTTTTGTGTAAGAACCGACAATGCTTCGTCAGAGAATCCGGGGGCAATTATAATTTCAAAGAAAAGCTTGTCAATCTCTGCCGCTGTACCAGTATCTATATTGCAGTTTGTGGCTATCACTCCCCCATACGCCGAAACAGGATCGCATGCCAGAGCATCCTTCCAGGCTTCCGTAGTATTGCTCCTTGTTGCCACACCACATGCATTATTATGTTTGATAATTACAAAAGTATTTGCCGGGAACTCATTGATTAGACTAACAGCCGCATCCAGGTCGAGCAGATTGTTATATGAAAGTTCCTTTCCGTGCAGTTTTGTAAATGCATCATCAGGATTTCCGAAAAAGATTCCTTTCTGATGAGGATTTTCCCCATATCTCAACGGATATGATTCATTAATGCTTCCCCTGAATACCGGAAGATTCTCCTTTTTATTGAAATACCTGAAAATGGCTGTATCATAATGAGATGAAGTCATAAATGCTTTTGCCGCAAATAGTCTTCTCTGATCTGCTGAAGTTACCCCGTTGCTTTCCTTGAGAATGGAAAGAAGATCTCCATACTGTTCCCTTCCCGAAACAATAAGTACATCATTGAAATTTTTTGCCG
The DNA here is from genome assembly GCA_937864815.1 of uncultured Bacteroidota bacterium. Classification (GTDB taxonomy): domain Bacteria; phylum Bacteroidota; class Bacteroidia; order Bacteroidales; family VadinHA17; genus LD21. Next base: position 32,898 of record CALMJY010000302.1, on the reverse strand, counting down.
CAGCTCTTATCAGGGATATTCCTCCTATATCAATCTTCTCAATAATCTCACCCTCCTTGTCTGTTGTCCTAACTGTCTCTTCAAATGGATACAGGTCAACAATCACCAGGTCAATCTCCGGAATATTATATTTTTTTAGTTGTTCAATATCTCCTGTATTCTCTCTCCTGGCCAGAATCCCACCAAAAACATTGGGATGAAGAGTTTTTACTCTTCCTCCAAGAATAGATGGATAAGTTGTCAGATCCTCAACCTTTTCCGCAGCTATTCCCAATTCTGCAATAAAACTGAAAGTACCCCCTGTAGAATATATCTTTACCTTCAGCTCATCAAGCTTCCTGACAATCTCATCAAGTCCCTCTTTATAATAGACCGAGATCAGAGCGCTCTTTATTCTTTTATTACTCATTGTTTGATATTTAGGAAATGAAATGGCTCCCTTCTACAGGGGTCTAAAAATAGATATTTTTTTATTAAACCAATACAATTATAATAATGATAATAAGCTAATACCGATTTTCGTATATTTGAAACAATATTCACATTGTAAAGCACACAGATGTATTTAAGACTTTTAAAAGAGGGCTTTTTATTTGCGTACAGCTCAATTATAGTAAATAAGTTAAGGACATTCCTTTCACTTTTCGGAATAACCATAGGCATTTTTTCCATCATATCAGTTTTTACAGTACTCGACTGGATGGAAAAAGCTATCCGTGAAAGTATTGCATCGATGGGCGATAATGTAATCTATGTAGAGAAATTCCCCTGGTCATTTGATCCCAACCTTGCATGGTGGGATATAATAAAATGGCCCCCAATTTCACAGGATGATTATGATGCAATGCTTAACAGATCTACAAAATCAGCGGCAGTTTGTTATTCTGCATTTCAGTCAAGACAGATTAAATACAAAAGCAACATTGCCAATGATGCAGTTGTCTGGGCGGCAACACATGAATTTGAAAATGTCAGGTCGTTTGAGATTGAGAAAGGCCGTTACTTTTCTCCTGAAGAATCTTCCTCAGGGAAAAATGTGGTTATTGTCGGAGCAGTGCTTGCAGAAAGACTTTTTGAAAAAGCCAATCCTGTTGGAAAGGAGATCTCTATCGGCAGAAACAAAACTTCTGTTATTGGCGTGTTTAAAAAGGAGGGTAAGGGGGGACTGAGCGATGACGGAATGGATGAGATGACACTTGTACCCATGAATTATGCAAGAACCTTTGTCAATCTGAGGAACAAGAATATCAATTCAATGCTGATGATTAAAGCAAAAGACGGAGTAGCTGTTCAGGAATTGACTGATGAAACCATTATGGTACTTAGAGCAGCCAGGCGCCTCCAGCCTGATCAGATAGCCAACTTTTCCATAAATCAGGCAAGCCTGCTGACCCAGGGCTTTGAACCAGTTTTCGCTGGAATTAATCTTGGAGGCTGGGTTATAGGTGGATTTTCAATACTTGTCGGTGGTTTCGGAATAGCAAACATAATGTTTGTATCAGTAAGGGAAAGGACAAACCAGATAGGTATACAGAAAGCCCTTGGTGCCAAGAAATTCTTTATCCTTCAGCAATTCCTTGTTGAATCAATATTGCTTTCACTGATAGGAGGTATCCTCGGTATAATAATGATAGTTCTTGGAACTATCGGGACCAATTATATCTATGACCTGGATATACATCTCACGCTTTCCAATGCCATTCTTGCCCTTGTAATTTCAGGAGTGATTGGGGTTGTTGCGGGTTATGCTCCTGCAAGTGCCGCTGCGAAAATGAATCCTGTGGAAGCTATTGGTTTCTCATTCGGTTAGAATTCTGCCAGCTTCAATCCATCTGGTAAGATTCACAAACTGACTTACTGACAGCTGTTCAGGTCTTAATCCCAGATCAGGATGATCATAGTTTTTTAATAAAAAAGCTGATTTTACTGAATTCCTCAGTGTCTTACGTCTCTGATTAAAACAGGCTTTAACCACCTTAAAGAAAAGAACTTCATTGCAGTCTAACCTCTCAACCTTATTACGTCTGAGTCTGATAACTCCTGATTTTACTTTTGGAGGAGGTATGAAGACATGTTCAGGTACCGTGAAAAGATATTCCGTATCATAATAAGCCTGCAGGAGGACACTCAGTATTCCGTATGCTTTGGAACCAGGTCCTGCACAAATCCTTTCTGCAACTTCCTTCTGTAACATCCCTGTTACCTCCATTACTTTATCAGTGTGGGATAATACTTTAAAAAGTATCTGGGTTGATATATTGTAGGGGAAATTACCTGTAATAGCCATTTTATCAGGGAAATAATGATCCAGGTTCATTGCCAGGAAATCACCTGTAAGTATATTTTTCAATGCAGGTAAATGCTCGTGTAAATAATTGACTGATTCATGATCTATTTCAATCACCCTGAAATCAGTGAAATTTCTCTTAAGAAGAAATTCTGTCAGAACACCGGTTCCCGGACCTATCTCAAGCACAGAATCATATCCTTCACCTGTTAGGGTTGAAGCAATCCTGACCGCAATACCCTTATCTTTAAGAAAATGCTGTCCCAGATTTTTCTTTGGTTGTATTCTGCTCATCAGGTTAAACCTGTATTATATCCCTTCCGTACTTTCTCAGGATCGGAAGCTTAAGAGATTCAAGGAATGAAATAAATCTTTTCAGAAGATTATAGTAAAGTGTCACAAAAAGAGAAAATATCATTATCCATATTAAAATAATATTGAATAGAAGGGTGGTAACCTTCACATTCCCAATCTGCTTATAGGGAGAATAAAAATGAGCCCTGCCCCATTTTGAACCGGGAAACATATAAACCGGATCTGCCTTCTGGATATACCTGTCACCTGCATTATAAATCTTGTTGGCCGAATTCCTGTTAAGTACAATATCAGCAAGAGCTTCATTATAATGGTTGTTGCGTAACTTCAGAAATTCATCAGACCCGATTACTGACTCTATTTGTTCGTAAAGGCTGTTTCTCTCTTCCGAAACGGTTTTGCTCTTTAACCTGAATACTTTGTAAAGAGTATCGAGATATTCTTTTGTCTGTTCGGCATAAAAATCGTTAAATGTCTCTTCATTGAGACCCTGAATGAATTTCCCCGGAACAATTCCGGATATCTCGTATAAATCGTTAATATGATTTGAAAGCATCCTGAAAGATTCTTCATATTCTTCAGAATGTCCGGGATTGTTTTTTTCAGAAAGACACTTATCAGCAGCAACTTTCAGATTTGGAATAAGAAATGAAGCATACCAGTCGTTCTGACTGATCTGCATATCATATTTGAAAAATGGTTTTTCAAACTTATTGCTTCTGAATTGTTCAACGCTTGCTGCTTCGTACGCCCACCGTGTTACCATTATGTCGCCAATGACAGGGACATATTTCTTTCTGCTGAGCGACCAGTGAAGATCATCAAACTTGATCATTGCCCCGCCAAGAAGAAGCTGTGGAACCAGTATGAGCGGAATTAAAATATATATACTTACGGCGGTCCGCATGCCTGCCGAGATATTCAGTCCCACCAGATTTCCGAAGCAGGCAGTGGAAAACAGAATGATCCACTGCTGAAGCAGCATTCCCCTTATTTCCATAATCATATTTGCTACAAGAATAAAGGAGAGTGTCTGAACTGCCGATAGCGAAAACAGGAAATTTATCTTCGAAAAAAGATAACTCAGCCTGCTGAGGTTGAGGAATTTTTCCCTTTCAAGTATTTTACGGTCCCTGAATATCTCTTCTGCACTTACAGTCAGGCCCATAAACAGAGCCACAATAATTCCCATGAACAGAAAGATCGGAAAGTTCTTGTTGTCGGAGAAGGTATAAGTACCATTTGAGCTGTATTTTGAAATATAGCCAAGAATAAAAGCAAGGATCGGGGCTTCCAGCAGGTTAATTATCATATACTGGCTGTCGGCAAGTTTTCTAGTTATATTTCTTTCAATGAACGTTTTTATCTGCTGAATAAAACCCGGTACTTTGAAATAACTTGGCGGGATTACTGATCTTTCCGGCTTTGCAGACAGAACCGGCATCATCTTTTTCCGGTACTTTTCATACCATTCCTTCGGACTTACCTGCCGTTCTTTACCAGGCAATCCTGAGCTGTCAATTACCTTAACTTCAATAATATGCAGAATATTATCAGTTTCAACATTACCACAATTCGGACATTCGCTTTCAGCTGCATTGGCCTGTGAAGTTTCTGTCTTGAAATAAACCAGTGCTTCAACAGGATCACCATCATAGATCATGTAGCCACCTTTGTCAAGCACCCAGAGCCTGTCAAACATTTTAATAATATCCGAGGAAGGCTGATGTATAATTGCAAAAACAAGTCTTCCCTGCAATGCCTGATTCCTGAGTAAAGTCATAACTTTCTCTGAATCAGATGATGACAAACCCGATGTTGGCTCATCAACGAACAAAACTATCGGCTCCCGCATAAGTTCAAGACCGATGTTTAATCTTTTCCTCTGTCCTCCGCTTACCTTTTTGTTCAGTACATCTCCAACCTGAAGATCCCTGATCTCATACAGATCAAGATCATGAAGAACTTTTTCAACAGTGTTTCTCAGTTCGTTTTCATTGAATTCACCGAAACAGAGACGGGCATTATAATAAAGATTCTGATATACTGTAAGTTCTTCAATAAGCATGTCATCCTGCGGAACAAATCCTATAAGTCCCTTAAGCTCTTCAGAATCCGAGTGTATATCATAACCGTTGATATAAATATTCCCTGATGTAGGTGTGATCTTGCCATGAAGAATATTGAACAGGGTTGATTTTCCCACACCGCTTCCCCCCATAATGCCCACCATGTTCCCTGAATCAATACAGAAATTCATTTTCTGTACCCCGTTGTCCGAGCTTTTGAACATGAATTCCAGATCATGGCCTTCGAAAGTCACTTTCTGCGGGAACCGCCTGGAAACGAATTTTTTATAAATCCTTGAGTAATAAATAGGTTCTATTCCCTGTCCCTTAATATTTACTCCCCTCTCAAGCAGATATGGCCTGCAGGCTATAATATCCCTGCCTTTAAAATAAAGTCCGAGAGGACCATCATAAATGATCAGAAGTGTTCCCGTGCTTTCGATATGAAGCACGGCAAGGGTGCCCTTGAATCCCTTTGCCCTTATGTGCCTCCATTTGTCATAATTTTTAAAATTAGCTGCACCTGAATACTTGGGATTATCACTTTCAATAATAAGTAAGCAATCGGGAGAAACTAAATCATATGACCTGCCTATCATAAAAGCGATAGCATTGTCATACTCCTTCCTGGAAATGCTGAAAGTCCTGGCAACAATATCGATGATGGTTTTTTCCTGCTCTGAGATCATTCCATCTTCAAACGCAAACTCAATAAGCTGAAGGAATACGATCATCCTTTCCTCGAGGAAGAGGCCTTTCTTTATCTGTCTGCATATATTTGTAATCTGGAATGAAATAAGTGATTCCTCATCAGTTAGTTCAGATTTATCAACGCTTTTAAGTTCATTTGAATAGAATTCAAGGTTGTTTTCAAAAAGGGTATAGTATTCTTCTTCAAGCTCCCTGTTCAGATAACGTCTCAGATAGCTGCGCAGAATTTTCTTTCCCCTGGAAGAAATTCCGGCAGGATTTATGGTGGAAACAATGGCAAAGATGTGAATTAAGGCAAGTAATACCGATTCCCTCATATTGACATCAGCTAAAAAAAAGACCGCAAAGATCTGATCTTTGCGGCCATATCGTTATGGTAAAATTATTCAACAATTTTCTCCCTTACAGTTACAATAGCAGCTGTGATATCCTTAATGTTCTGTTCCGTAAGACTTGTTCCAAAACCTTCATAAACCTTTTTGACAGGATCAAGAATTTTAACAAAATCGCCAACGCTTGGATCATTAATGTAAGGCTGTGTAATTTCAAGGAATAAATCAAAAGATTTTTTCTGCTCAAGAAGCACCTTTGATATCCCTGCAACCTGGTAAGCTGCTTCAGACACATGTGTTGTAAGGTACATTCCCTCAACCCATGCCCCACCGACTACCAGAAGAGCCAATGGCTGCTGATCATTTTCTGCCAGGTAACCGTATGTATCATTGAATGCTTTTGTCAGTATATCCACAAGCACGTCCCTGTTATCAAAGTTCTTTTTGATATCATCATAGAGCTTTTCATTGTAGATAGCCGACATATTAAGTTCATTGGCAAGAGAACGGATCGCACTCATGTTGTCGATAACCTCCTGCTGCATATTATAAAGAGTTGCATAACTGAGGTCTGCACCGTAAACTCCCAGGTTTATAGCCCTTTTAGTGCTGCTGAAATATGCTTTTACATTTTCTACCGGGTTTGATATTCCAATAATAAAACCAACTTCAAGGTCAGTCAGCATTTTTATAACTTCTGCTGAAGTGGGCAATGGATAAACATTGGATTCAATCTGATCTTCGAACTTGTCTATCTTTTCCTTATCGTCAAGCTCCACTGTTTTATCTGCAGCTCTGTTTTTGCAAGAATTGCATGAAGTGTAAGCAGCCGAACTTAATATCAGCATGGTTATAATCGCACCTGCAAAAATCTTTTTCATTTCTGGTCTGTTTTAATTTCTAAATGGGGTTCAAAAAACTGTGGATAAAAGTAGTAAATATTCTGAAATAAAAATATTCGACCGGTTCTTATTTATAATAACATTCAATTTCAGTCTCAGATCGATGATTTTTCACTGATACTTAAATTGTCCGGCTGAACTTTCACCAGAATTTATTCTCTCATGGAGATCCCCATTTTTTATTTATCTTTGGACCCCTGTAATCAGCAGATTTTTCAGGATGTGGAATTTCGATAAAACCCTGAACAGGGAGGGAACAAATTGTATCAAATACGACCTGAGGGAGGATACCTTCGGGAGGAAGGATGTCATTCCGATGTGGGTCGCTGATATGGATTACAATACACCTGATTTCATAGTAAATGCACTTCAGGATCGCCTAAACCATCCTATATATGGTTACACAAGCAGATCAAAGGAATATTACACTTCAATCATCGAATGGCACCTTAAGAGACACAACTGGAAACTTGAAAGGGAATGGATCTCTTTTTCTCCGGGAGTTGTTCCTGCACTAAATATCTGCACACTGGCTTTCACAAGTCCGGGTGACAGCATTATTGTTCAGCCACCTGTTTACTTTCCATTTTTTTCTGCTGTGGAGTCACATGGAAGAAAGCTGATTTATAACCAGCTGAAAGAGACTCCGGATGGATGGAATATGGATCTTGATTCACTTGAAAGTGCAATCACTGACAGTACAAGAATTATAATTATTTCAAATCCGCATAATCCGGTTGGAAGAACCTGGACTGAACCTGAACTAAGAAAACTCGCAGAAATATGTCTCCGGAACAAGATTCTCATTCTGTCAGATGAAATACACTGCGATCTTGTTTTGCCGGGATATCAACATGTACCCCTGGCTAACCTTTCGGAAGATATTGCAGCCAGCACTATAACCTGCCTTGCTCCAAGCAAAACATTTAACCTCGCAGGACTTTCAACATCATCAGTAATAATTTCAAATCCTGAATTGAGAAAATCATTTAAAAGAACCCTTGAAAATCTGCACATAGGGAACGGCAATATCTTCGGGGCTATTGCCTCAACAGCTGCCTATTCGATGGGACATGAATGGGTTGATGCCTTAATTGATTACATTGACGGCAACATTGAATTCACTGAAGAGTATTGCACAAAGATGATTCCTGAAATTGTACCTTCAAGAACTGAAGCCACTTACATGATGTGGCTCGATTGCAGGAAATTTGGCATGAGCGGAAAAGAGCTGAAGGATTTCTTTGTAAAGAATGCAGGAGTAGGAATGAACGAAGGCTCATCATTCGGTCCCGGAGGAGAGGGATTTATGAGAATGAATGTTGCAACATCACGAAGTCTTGTGGCCAAAGCAATGGAGCAGATCGAAAAAGCTATTTCAACAATAAGATAAACATACAAACAATGAAGAAAAGAATAAAGGTTAAACTGAAGCTTGAAGACGGAACCGTATATGATGGCTATTCATTTGGCTCGCCTGTTGCAGCTGCCGGTGAAGTGGTTTTCAATACTGCCATGACAGGTTATCCCGAAAGTCTTACCGATCCTTCATACAGGGGACAAATCCTTTGCCTTACATATCCTCTCGTTGGCAACTACGGGGCACCGGCTAAAAGTGAGGAGAATGACCTTTTAAGTTTTTACGAATCATCCTCCATTCATATTTCCGGACTGATCGTTTCAGACTATTCCTTTGAATACAGTCACTGGAATGCCGAAGAGAGCCTTGACGAATGGCTTAAACGTAATAATATACCCGGCATTTACGGTATTGATACCAGGGCTCTCACCAAGAGAATACGTGAAAAAGGTGCAATGCTTGGCAAGGTTGAACCCGAAGGCAGCACTATCGGATTTTACGATCCGAATAAAGTCAATCTTGTTGCTGAAGTCAGCACTCATTCAAAAAAGGTGTATGGTACAGGCAAATACAGGATATTACTTGTTGACTGTGGTGTAAAGTACAATATTATTCGCCATCTTCTTAAAAGGGATACCACTATTATCAGGGTCCCCTGGAACTATGATTTCCATAAGGAGGAGTTTGATGGACTCTTCCTTTCAAATGGCCCTGGTGATCCCAAAATGTGCACAGCCGCTATCGAAAATATTAAAAAATCCTTATCAGGGAAAAAACCTGTATTCGGTATATGCCTGGGCAACCAGTTGATGGCTCTTGCTTCAGGTGCTGATACCTATAAGCTCAAATACGGTCACCGCAGCCATAATCAGCCTGTACTTCAGGTAGGAACCGATAAGGCATATATAACCTCCCAGAATCACGGATTTGCAGTAGACAACAATACTCTGGGGAAGGATTGGGAACCTTTCTTTATTAACATCAATGACAAGACAAATGAAGGAATGAAACATAAATCGATGCCATTCTTCTCAACACAGTTCCATCCTGAAGCCTCAGGAGGACCTACGGACACTGATTACCTTTTTGATGTGTTTATAGAGAATATTAAGAAATCAAAATAGAGGGTGTCTCAAAAGTCTATTTTTCTAAATCCACCCCTAAATCCCCCAGGGGGGACTTATTGAAAATCAATTGATTTGAAAGCCCCCCTTGGGGGGTTCGGGGGTAAAATCGGACTTATGAGACATACCCTACACGGATTCATGCCGTAACATGTTTCATCATCTTCTCTGCAAATTCTGCAGCAGAAGTATTTATGAATGGCTTCATACGCTCCTCAAAAAGATCAGCAATCTCTTTATTGCAAAGATTACCTATACTCCCCTCATGAACATAATCGGCAAGTGTCGTCTTTGAAAATGAAGAATTCTTAACCATCTCCGAAACAGCCTTATATGCATCTCTGAACGGAATTCCATGCTTTACAAGCCTGTTTACTTCCTCGGTACTGAAAATTGTGTTATACAGAGAATTTTCTGTTATATTCTTCTTCACCTTAATATTATTCAGCATCAGCAGCATTATTTCTATACATTCCCTTAACTCACCGAACGCATCAAAAACCAGCATCTTCAATAACTGAAGATCCCGGTTGTAACCCGACTGAAGATTGCTTGTCAGAATTGCTATCTGGTTGGGAAGGGTCTGGATCACATTGCACCTTGCCCTGATAAGTTCAAATACATCAGGATTTCTTTTTTGCGGCATAATGCTCGAGCCTGTTACATACTCATCAGGAAAATCGATGAATCTGTACTCGGAGCTCATATAAATGCATATATCCATTGAAAAACGCGACAAAGTCTGTGCAACCGAAGCAAGTGCAGAAGCAACAGCCATCTCAATTTTGCCCCTGCTCAGACTGGCATATGCTGAATTATAAAGCAAATCGTCAAATTCGAGAAGTTCTGATGTCAGTTTCCTGTTTATCGGAAGTGTTGTACCATAACCTGCAGCTGTACCCAGGGGATTCTGGTTGTTTATCGCCCTTGCTCCTGCAAGCATAACAATATCGTCGGCAAGGCATTCAGCCCAGGCGCCGAACCAGAGTCCGAAAGATGAAACCATTGCAGGCTGCATATGAGTATAACCCGGCAGCAGTTCCTCTTTATACTGTTCACTCAAATCCTGAAGCCTGATAAAAAGGTTCCTGATATGAACAGATAGTTTATCGATTTCTTCCCTTGTATAGAGACGAATATCAACAAGCACCTGGTCATTCCTTGATCTTCCTGTATGGATCTTTTTCCCGGTTGTTCCGAGTATGGATGACATCTCCTTCTCTATCTGGGAATGTATATCCTCAACATCCTTTTCGATGACCAGGCTGCCCTCCTCATCCCATTCAAAGAGAGAATGAAGGGCTTTCAGCATTCCATTTTTTTCTTCTTCTGATATTAGCCCGACATCCTGTAACATTATTACATGTGCCATGGAACCAACTATATCCCACTTGGTCAGCGCAAGATCTGTTTTTCTGTCTTTTCCTGCCGTAAATTCAATGATGGCAGGTTCCGGGTTTATTCCCTTTTCCCAAAGTTTCATAATGCTTTTCCCCTTTATTTCTTCTGGTTTTCCTCAATAATAGCCCTGTGGGCCATCAGCCTGATGGCATTAATCCTGATGAATCCCTTACTGTCAGTCTGGTCAAAACCACCTTCAATGTCCATGCTCGAAAGCTTTTTATTATAGAGTGAGGATGGAGATTCCCTTCCTTCAATAAGAACATTCCCCTTATATAAACAAAGATGTACACTGCCATCAATCAGCTCCTGGCTTTTCTTTATGGCAGCCATAAGAAAGTCCATTTCAGGACTAAACCAGAATCCATTGTAAATAATTTCAGCAAATTTGGGAGTCAGCATGTTTACAAGGCGCATAACTTCCCTGTCCATTGCAATACCCTCAATATCCTTATGTGCAATATGAAGGACCGTAGCAGCAGGAGTTTCATAAACACCTCTTGACTTAATTCCAACAAAGCGGTTCTCAACCATATCGAGCAGGCCTATGCCATTTTTACCTGCAAGCTCATTCAGGTAAACATACATCTCATATGAATCCTCCTTTACAGTTCCGTCATCCTTGTTAATGAGTTTCACCGGAAGCCCATCCTTGAAATGTATCACGATTCTTGTTTCCTTATCGGGTGCATCCTGAGGCATAACCATCTTTTCAAGCATGCTTTTGCTGAGAGAATACATCGGATCTTCAAGAATCCCTGCCTCGTGACTGATATGCATGAGGTTATCATCCTCGCTGTATGGCTTGTCGATACTTGCCTTTACAGGAATTTTCTTTTCGGAAGCATATTTGAGAAGGTCTGTCCTGCCCTTGAACTGCGCAAGAAATTCCTTGTCCTTCCATGGTGAAATTACCTTAACTCCCGGCATCAGTGCATAGTAAGTCAGCTCAAATCTAACCTGATCATTGCCCTTACCTGTTGCACCATGAGCTACGGCAACAGCACCTTCAGCCTTTGCAATTTCAATCTGCTTTTTGGCAATCAATGGCCGTGCAAGAGCAGTTCCAAGCAGGTATCTGTCTTCATAAATAGCATTTGCCATTATAGCTTTCAGAACATAATCTTCAATAAATTCCCGTTTAAGGTCTGATATTATTACCTTTGAGGCGCCAAGCAGTAATGCCTTATCCCTGCAGGCGTCAAAATCTTCTTTCTGCCCGACATCCGCAACGAATGCAATTATTTCATATCCTTTATCAATCAGCCATTTCAGGATAACTGAGGTATCAAGACCTCCGCTATAGGCCAGAACAACTTTTTCTTTCATCTTTTTGTTAATTGACTTTTACAAATTATAAATCGCAAATTTTAATATCCATTTTTTACAGAAACAATCTATTTCTTCCTAAGCTGATTATGCAAACCGGGCAATACAATCTCAAGGCAGGAATGGAGTTGATGTGAGGTAATGCCATCTCTTGGAATAAGCAGTATGGTGTCGTCACCGGCAATAGTACCCGCTATTTCATATCTGCCTGCATTGTCAATGTAAAGTGCAGTATTATTGGCATTTCCGGGTAATGTCCTTATAACCAGCATCCCCTTAGCCTCGATAATATCCTGTATAACAGGAACAATGTTTAATGTCAAGGGGGAATCAGAAGAATGCCTGGTATTATCCGGAAGCGAGTACCTGTATCCTCCGGAACCATCAGGTATCCTTCCTACTCCAAGCTGTCTTAAATTGCGTGAAAGGGTAGCCTGTGTACAGGTGATTCCTTTGCCCCTGAGCTTTTTAAGCAACTCCTCCTGGGTTGTTATCCTCGATTCCCTTATTATCTTCTCAATTGCAAGAAGCCTTTTTGGTTTTTGCATATTTATGCAATTTTTTTGCAAATATATTCATTTTTTACATATGGAAACTCAAATCAAAAAAATGTACTATTTTTGGCACACAATTCCTGACAATGAAAGACGAAATAAAAAAGGTTATTATCCTTGGTTCCGGAGCTCTCAAAATAGGGGAAGCAGGGGAATTTGATTACTCAGGCTCACAGGCTTTGAAGGCTCTGAAGGAAGAGGGCATAAAAACCATTCTCATTAACCCTAATATCGCTACAGTTCAGACATCCGAAGGACTTGCCGATAAAATTTATTTCCTCCCTGTTACTCCATATTATGTTGAAGAGGTAATAAAAAAGGAAAATCCTGACGGAATTCTTCTCTCATTCGGCGGACAGACAGCTCTGAACTGCGGTACTGAGCTATATAAAGCCGGGATCTATGAGAAATACAATGTAAAAGTGCTGGGAACTCCTGTAAGGGCAATAATGGATACTGAAGACCGGGAGCTTTTTGTCAGGAAACTTGATGAGATCGATGTAAAAACTCCCAGCAGCATAGCCGTAACAGGCGTGGAAGATGCACTGAAAGCTGCTGAAAAACTAGGTTTTCCGGTTATTATACGTGCTGCGTATACACTCGGCGGACAGGGAAGCGGTTTCGCATCAAACACTGAAGAACTGAGAACTCTGGCTTTAAAAGCTTTTTCATACTCAAACCAGATACTTGTTGAAGAATCGCTTAAGGGATGGAAAGAGGTTGAATATGAGGTTGTCCGTGATCGTTTTGACAACTGTATCACGGTCTGTAATATGGAGAATTTCGACCCACTGGGTATTCATACCGGAGAAAGTATTGTTGTCGCTCCATCACAGACCCTCACAAACAGTGAATATCATAAGCTGAGAGAGCTCGCCATCAAGATAATCAGACATATTGGTATTGTAGGCGAATGCAATGTTCAGTATGCCCTGTCACCGGAATCAGAAGATTACAGGGTGATTGAAGTTAATGCCCGCCTTTCACGTTCAAGTGCACTTGCCTCAAAGGCTACAGGTTATCCCCTTGCTTTTATTGCTGCCAAGCTTGGTATGGGATACGGTCTCCATGAACTCAAAAATTCAGTTACCAGAAATACCACCGCCTGCTTTGAACCTGCACTTGATTATATTGTCTGCAAAATTCCCCGCTGGGACCTCAATAAATTCGAAGGTGTATCACACCTCATTGGAAGTAGCATGAAGAGTGTAGGTGAAGTAATGGCAATCGGAAGAACCTTCGAGGAAGCCATTCAGAAAGGTCTCAGAATGATCGGCCAGGGAATGCACGGATTTACAGGGAACCGCGACCTGAGCTTTGAAGATATTGAAAGAGAATTATCTGAGCCTACAGATATGAGAATATTTTCCATAGCTGAAGCCCTAGAAAAAGGGATGTCGGTTGACAGGATATATGAGCTCACAAAAATTGACAAATGGTTCCTGTTCAAGCTCAGAAATATAATTCATATCAAAGATGAACTCTGTAAGTACAAAACCTTCGAGTCTATACCTCACGAGTTCCTGGCTCATTCAAAAATAAACGGCTTCAGCGACTTTCAGATAACAAGACATGTGCTGAAATCAGGACCAGGTCAGATCAATGATGACCTTATGAAACTCAGAAGCTACAGAAAATCAATTGGCATAGTTCCTTATATTAAACAGATAGATACCCTTGCTGCTGAATATCCTGCTGTAACCAATTATCTTTATCTTACTTACAGCGGCACTGAACATGACATCAAATGCGAAAATGATAAAAAATCTGTTATCGTTCTCGGTTCAGGTGCATACAGGATCGGATCAAGTGTTGAGTTTGACTGGTGCTCTGTAAATGCCATTGAAACAATCAAAAAGGAAGGACTAAGGTCAGTAATGATCAACTATAATCCGGAAACTGTAAGTACCGACTATGATATTTGCGACAGGCTCTATTTTGATGAACTTACTTTCGAAAGGGTTCTTGATATAATAGATATTGAACAACCCGGAGGTGTTATAGTTTCAGTGGGTGGCCAGATCCCGAATAACCTGGCAATGAGACTTTTCAAGGAAAATGTCCCGGTCATGGGGACATCTCCTGTATCAATCGACAGGGCAGAGAACAGACATAAGTTCTCCGCGATGCTTGACAATCTGCACGTTGATCAGCCCAGATGGAAAGAACTCTCATCTATTGATGACATCAATGAATTTGTCGATCGTATAGGTTTCCCTGTCCTTATCAGACCTTCATATGTTCTTTCAGGAGCTGCCATGAACGTTGTCTCTAATAAGAATGAACTTACACATTATCTCAATCTTGCGGCTAAAGTTTCAAAGCAGTATCCTGTTGTGGTATCTGAATTCATCGAGAATGCAAAGGAAATTGAAATTGATGCAGTAGCCCGCGACGGGGATATGCTGGCATATGCAATTAGTGAGCATGTTGAGTTTGCAGGCGTACATTCCGGTGATGCCACAATGGTATTTCCGGCCCAGAAAATTTACTTCGAAACTGCAAGAAGAATTAAACGGATCTCACGGCAGATCGCCAGGGAACTCAACATTACAGGTCCGTTCAATATACAGTTCCTTGCCAAGGACAATGATATCAAGGTAATTGAATGTAACCTCCGTGCCAGCCGCAGTATGCCATTTGTCTCAAAGGTACTGAAAACCAACCTTATAGAACTGGCAACCAAAGTGATGCTCGGTCTGCCGGCAGAGAAACCACGGAAGACAGTATTTGAACTCGACTATGTGGGTGTCAAAGCACCTCAGTTCAGCTTCTCGCGTCTTGCCAAAGCTGACCCGGTTCTTGGTGTGGATATGTCTTCAACCGGGGAGGTAGGTTGTATAGGCGAAGGATTTTACGAAGCAATTCTGAAAGCAATGTTCTCTGTTGGTTACAGGATCCCAAAAAAGAGTATCCTGCTTTCTACCGGTCCTGCCCGTTCAAAAGTTGAGCTTCTCAACAGCGCCAGGGCTCTTGTGGAAAAAGGACATAAGCTGTATGCCACGAGAGGTACCCAGCAATTCCTTCAGAATGCAGGCATCGAAGCCCATGTGGCATACTGGCCCGATGAAAAGGAATCACCCAACACCATTGAGCTGATAAAATCCAGAGAGGTTGACCTTGTGGTAAATATCCCTAAAGATCTGACAGCTTCAGAATTACAGAACGATTATTCAATCAGGCGCAGTGCCGTTGATTTCAATGTTCCCCTGATCACAAATGCACGTCTGGCAAGCGCTTTCATTCTGGCATATTGCAAACTGAAGATTGAGGACCTGAAGATCATGAGCTGGGATGAGTATAAATAAAGGCCACAGGCGACAGGCGACAGGCGACAGGCGACAGGAAGAATTTGAAGGGGAGACCAGGTGAGAGGGGGATTTGGTAGTATCAGATAGGAAGGACCTTTAATCGGATCCCCTCCTGGGAGGGGCCGGGGGTGGGTCTAAAAAAAAATCAGACTTTAAGAATTTATATAATGATCTCGATTCGTAAGGCCAAACCGGAGGATACAGCTGTAATTACAGATTTTCAGCTGAAGATGGCATGGGAAACAGAAGAGATAAAACTTGACACCCTGATTGTGACAAAAGGTGTGAAGGCTGTGTTTGAGGATCCTTCCCGCGGCCAGTACTATGTTGCGGAAAGTAATGGCATAGTCATATCTTCGCTTCTGATAACATACGAGTGGAGCGACTGGCGCAACTGTAACGTATGGTGGTTCCAGTCAGTATATGTAACACCCGGATATCGCAGGAAGGGTGTCTTCAGAATGATGTACACCCATATTAAGAAGCTGGCTGAAGAAAATGACATTGCCGGTCTGAGGCTTTATGTAGAAACAAAAAACACAAAAGCAAAAAAGACATATGAAGCTCTGGGCATGTCCACTGAGCACTATGCATTTTACGAGTGGATGAGAAAATGAAATATGCAATGGCTTGTACTGATATTACTCATACCATATATATATATTCTTCTCCGTATATATGCCGGTCTGCTTAAAGTGAAGCCTCACAGTACCGGCTTCACTCCTGAAATATATGTTTCAGTGATCATTGCCTGCAGAAACGAAGAAACGAATCTTCCGCTCCTCCTGTCTGATATAGCTTTACAGGATTTTAGCCAGGACTTCTTTGAACTTGTAATTGTCGACGATAATTCTACTGATCACACTTTTGATATTGCATCCGGATGCAGTAACATTAAAAATATAAAGATCCTTAAGAATCCTGAAAGTGGTAAAAAGAAGGCCATAAAAACCGGAGTGGAAGCCAGTACAGGAGAACTTGTAATTACAACTGATGCCGACTGCAGGGCAGGAAAAGGCTGGCTTCGGAATATAGTATCATTCTATGCTGAACACAAACCCGATATGATCATTGGTCCTGTATGTCTGAAGGGAACTGGCGGTTTCTTTCAGCAATTCCAGGAACTTGAGTTTCTCAGTCTTCAGGGAATCACGACAGGTACAGCCATGACAGGTCATCCTGTAATGTGCAACGGTGCAAACCTTGCATTTAAAAGGAAATCATATCAGACCCGAACCGGGAGTTTACACTTCGGAAAAGTGAGCGGTGATGACATTTTTCTTCTCCACAGCCTGAAAAAAAATAATCCAGGTAAAATAATGTGGCTGGAATCGGCCGCTTCACTTATAATTACCGGTACATGTGAATCTGTCGGGTCATTTTACAGGCAGAGAGCACGCTGGATATCAAAAGCCGGGACCTATCGCGACAGGGATACTATTGTTCTTGCAATTGTAACATTTGTTACAATCATGCTTCAGCCATTGTTGTTAATCGCCGGGATATTTGATCCTTCATATCTGCCGGTTTTACTTACAGCTGTTGTTTTAAAGTCAGTACCTGATTATCTGATACTTCGAAACACCACGACCCGATACGGAAATGGAAAGCTTATGAAATTATTCATTCCTTCACAGATCCTGTATACCTGTTATATATTAAGTTTGCTCCCTAATGTTGTATTTCCCGGGAACCGCTGGGATTAGACTTTTCACCATTTCTTGCCATTGCGCCGCTGCTCCGTTGAGCCCTTGCGCCATTTAATTTCCCATCTCCGACAGGAATTTGATTCTCATAAACCTTATTTCCTCTTCCTCGAATTCATTCCCCAGTTCCCTGATAGCTTCCTCAAGTGAATCAGTCTCTGCTTCTTCCCTGAAATAGGAATAAATTTCATGCTGGCGTTCTTCGTCAATTACTGTATTGATATAATAATCCAGGTTGATCCTGGTACCCGAATTTACAATTGCTTCTATCTCGGAAATAAGTTCAGGCATATCCATCCCCTTGGCTTCGGCAATATCCTCCAGTGAACGCTTCATGTCAATACTCTGGATAATATAAACCTTGATGCCTGATTTGTTGACTACCGATTTAACCACCATATCAAGCGGTCTGATAATCTCCTTCTCCTCTACGTATCTTTGTATTACTTCAATAAATTCAGCACCGTAGCGTTGTGCCTTGCCTGCTCCAACACCTGATATATTCTGCAGTTCATCAATTGTAATCGGGTACTGTATCGCCATATCTTCAAGCGATGGGTCCTGGAAAATCACGAAGGGAGGTACATTCTTAATCTTTGATATCTTTTTCCTGAGATCCTTCAGGATGCTGAAAAGTTCTTCATCAACAGCCGTGATCTTTGCACCAAATGCACTTTCCTCATCGGTCGATTCAGCATAATCATGGTCCTCTGCAAGCATGAAGGAGGTTGGCTTCTCAAGGAATTCCATTCCTCTCGGGGTTAACTTCAGAAGACCATAATTTTCTATGTCCTTTGTAAGAAACTTGGCGATCAGGGCCTGCCTGATAACCATATTCCAGAATTTCTCATCCTTGTCATCTCCCGATCCGAAATACTCAAGCTTGTGGTGTTTATATGACTTTATAGCCGAAGTTACCTTACCTGCCAGGATATTTGCCACATGGTCGGCTTTAAATTTCTCCCTTATTGCAAGAATTGTTTCAAGAACGCTAACAACAGCCTCATTGCCTTCGAATTGGGTTTTTGGATGCAGGCAGTTATCACAGGCCTCACAGTTCTCCTGCTCATATTCCTCACCGAAATAATGCAGTAGAAGCTTTCTGCGACACACTGAGGATTCAGCATAGGATACTGTCTCCAATAGCAACTGCTTGCCTATCTCCTGTTCAGCAATCGGTTTACCCTGCATGAATTTCTCAAGCTTGGTAATATCACTGTAGCTGTAGTAGGCAATACAGTTTCCTTCACCTCCGTCACGCCCTGCCCTGCCTGTTTCCTGGTAATAACCCTCAAGGCTCTTTGGAATATCATAGTGAATAACAAACCTTACATCAGGCTTATCGATTCCCATTCCGAATGCTATGGTAGCAACAATAATATCCACTTCTTCCATCAGGAATTTATCCTGGTTGGCAGTTCTTGTTCCTGAATCCATTCCTGCATGATAAGGGAGAGCCTTAATACCGTTTACCTTAAGCAGTTCTGCTATCTCCTCAACCTTTTTACGACTAAGGCAATAGATGATCCCGGATTTACCGTTGTTGTTCTTTATGAATTTTATTATCTCCTTCGAAACATCCTGCTTTGACTTAACTTCATAGTACAGATTGGGCCGGTTAAATGATGATTTGAATACATCAGCTTCAAGTATTCCAAGGTTTTTCTGAATATCGTGCTGTACCTTTGGCGTGGCAGTTGCAGTAAGAGCTATTATAGGAGATCTGCCTATAGTATCGATAATAGGCCTTATCCTCCGGTATTCAGGCCTGAAATCATGTCCCCACTCCGAAATACAATGTGCTTCATCTATTGCATAAAATGAAATATCGATATTCTTAAGGAATTCAATATTTTCCTCTTTTGTAAGTGATTCAGGGGCTACATATAGCAATTTTGCCTTTCCGGTCATTACATCCTTCTTTACTCTTGCAATCTCTGATTTTGTCAGTGAGGAATTAAGGAAATGAGCAACATCGTCATCAGTACTGAAATTCCTCATTGCATCAACCTGGTTCTTCATCAGGGCAATAAGGGGCGATATAACAATAGCGGTACCTTTTTTCATTACTGCAGGGAGCTGATAACATAATGATTTGCCTCCACCAGTTGGCATAAGTACAAAAGTATCCCTCCCCTCAAGAACATTTTTTATTATAGGTTCCTGATTTCCCTTAAAAGTATCGAAACCAAAATACTTTTTTAAGTAATCATGTATAGTAGAATCATTCAGCATGATATCCCGTGTACCTGAAGTCAATAAAGTGTATTTGACTCCTGTCAGTTTATATAAAGTTAATAAATTTCATTATTAAAAAATATTTTTTTCTGATTATTAACAAAATTGTCTGGCTAGTTATTATGTTCCAGCCAAAGGCATGTAACCTGATTAATTCATAAATGCACTTATTACGCTTTTTACTCCTGACCCAGTCGACCTCTCCCCAAACCCCTCCCCCGAGGTGGGAGGGGCTTAATTCCAGGATGGATGTGGCTCTGGAAGTCATCCCCCTCTCACATCGGGAGAGGGGGACCAAGGGGGTGAGGCCGTAGTCCATGAATAATACAGGTTAAATTTGATGTTGTTTTGCTTAATAAGATTTATCATCTTTACAGGCTGATTTTAAAAATATATTTGGTTTGGTATGGCTAATTTCTGGGAAAAAGGAAAGAAGGGTGATAAGGAGATGTCGTTTCTTGAACATCTCGAGGAATTAAGATGGCATATTATTCGTTCAATACTGGCAATAATTATATTAATGATCGCTGCCTTCATTTTCAAAAACATAATTTTTGATAAGATAATACTAGCTCCAAAGAGTCCTGATTTTATTACAGCAAGGCTTCTTTGCCGGCTTGGGGAGTATTTTGATACTGCCTCACTCTGTATAAATACACAGCCGCTAAACCTTATAAATATTAAAATGTCGGGGCAGCTTACCACCCATATTACGGTTTCGCTTGTATCAGGTCTTATACTGGCATTCCCGGTTGTGCTCTGGGAGTTCTGGCAGTTTTTCAAACCGGCTCTCAAGGCTAATGAAGCCAGGTATGCACGAGGTGCTGTTTTTGCTGCTTCAATGCTATTCTTCACAGGGGTTGCTTTCGGTTATTTTCTGCTTGCCCCTCTCTCAATTCACTTCCTGAGTTCGTATGAGATCAGTTCTGATGTAGTTAACCAGATAAACGTAAGGTCATATATCGGCACACTGACATCAATTTGCCTTGCAACAGGACTTGTATTTGAACTCCCGATAATTACATTCTTCCTTACCAAAATAGGAATAGTGACTCCTTCATTCATGAGAAAATACAGGAAGCATGCCATTGTTATTATCTTTATACTTTCAGCTATTATAACTCCTCCGGATGTATTTTCACAAACCCTGGTTGCAATCCCGCTCCTTATTCTATATGAGATAAGTATATTTATATCGGCAGCTGTTATGAAACAGAAAGATAAAGACAGGGAAGAGTTTATGAGAGATGACGAACCACAATCCAGTAATGCAAATTCATAAGCGGTGATATGAAACTTCATACTCTCAATCTGGTAAAGAAATACCGTAGCAGGACTGTGGTTGACAATGTCTCGGTTGAGGTTCAGCAGGGGGAAATTGTAGGTTTGCTTGGCCCTAACGGTGCCGGTAAGACAACTACATTCTATATGATTGTGGGTCTTATCAAGCCTGGCGAGGGCAAAATTTTCCTTGATGATGAGGAAATTACATCTCTTCCTGTTTACAAAAGAGCCCGCAAAGGTATCGGATACCTCGCCCAGGAAGCTTCTGTTTTCAGAAATATGTCAGTGGAGGACAACATCAAGGCAGTTCTTGAAATGTCAAGATTTCCCATGCAGGAACAGGAAGAAAGGCTTGAGACACTTCTGAGTGAATTCGGCTTGCAGAAAATAAGGAAAAGTAAGGGTATTCAGCTTTCAGGAGGTGAAAGAAGACGTACCGAAATTGCAAGGGCTCTTGCACTCAAACCAAAGTTTATCCTCCTGGATGAACCCTTTGCAGGAGTTGACCCGATAGCTGTTGAAGATATACAGGAGATAGTATCCAAACTAAGAGATAAAAACATAGGTATTCTCATCACAGATCATAACGTTCATGAGACCCTGACAATTACCGACCGGGCCTATCTTCTTTTCGAAGGACACATACTTAAACAGGGTACAGCATCACAACTTGCAGAAGATGAACATGTAAGAAAAGTCTACCTTGGAAAGAACTTTGAATTGCGCCGTTAACAGATTCAATTTGTTTTCATTGGAATTTATTATACTTTTGCGGGAAATTTTTTTGCCGCGGATGTGTCGTAATTGGTAGCCGAGCAAGACTTAGGATCTTGTGTCCTCGTGACGTGGGGGTTCGAGTCCCTTCATCCGCACAAAATGACAAACCGCCTGCAACCTGTATAAAAGTGCGCTTTGGCGGTTTTTTAACTATGATTAAACGAGAATAAAATGAATATCACCAGAGAAAACATTGATGATCTGAATGCTGTATTGAAAGTTGAAATCAGTAAGCCAGATTATGAGGAAAAAGTTGAATCTGTACTTAAAGATTACAGGAAAAAAGCAAATATCAAGGGTTTCCGCCCTGGTATGGTTCCGATAGGTCTTGTAAAAAAAATGTATGGAAGAGCGGTCCAGATTGATGAGATTAATAAACTCGTAACTGAAAGTATCCAGAAATACCTTGCAGATGAAAAAGTGGAGATACTGGGAGATCCTCTTCCAAAACCCGATGAAAATGAAAAAATTAACTTCGACACCCAGGAAGATTTTACTTTTTCATTTGAGCTGGGACTTACCCCTCCTTTTGAGATAAAGCTGTCAAAGAAAAACAAGGTGAACTTTCATGAGATTACCATCGATGAAAAGATGAAGAAAGACTATCTCGAGAATTATACCAGGCGTTATGGCGAACTGAGACAGGCAGAATCGATTGAGGAGAAGGATGTTATTAAGGGTAAAGCAGAAGCTGTTGATGCTGATGGCAATCCACTTGCAGAAGGTCCTGTCGCAGAGGAAACTTCAATGGGTATCGATATTATAAAAGACGAAGATGTAAAGAAACTATTCATTGGCAAAAAAGTCAAAGAAACAGTTGATTTCGATATCAAAAAAGCATTCCCCAATGACAGTGAAGTTGCAGGCATCCTCAGAAAGAAAAAAGAAGAGGTTGAAAATGTCAGCGGTAATTTCAGGTTTACCATAAATGAAATAAGCCGCTTCCATCCGGCTGAAGTCGGAAAAGAACTTTTTGACAGAATTTATGGTGAAGGTGTTGTGACAACAGAAGAGGAGTTCATGAATAAACTTGAAGCCGAAATAGCCCTTAACCTGAAGCGTGAAAGTGATTATAAACTTATGCTCGACATAAAGGCACTGGCTCTTGAAAAGACAGAATTCAGCCTCCCGGAAGAATTTCTAAAAAAATGGCTTCTCAGAGTGAATGAAAAGACCACGCAGGAACAGATCGAATCAGAATTTGACCACTTCAGAAAAGACCTTAGATGGCAGCTTATAAGAAATAAAATAGCCCGTGAGAACGAGGTTAAGATCAGTGAGGAAGAACTTCTTAAGGAAGCTGAAAATATCACCAGGTATCAGTTCCAGCAGTATGGATTATACTATATTACTGATGAGCAGCTCACAAACTATGCTAAGGAGACCCTGAAACGTGAAGATGATGCCAAAAGGATTGCTGATAAGATCCTTGAAGAAAAAGTCATTGGTATACTGAAAGAGCTTCTTAAAATAGAAAACAAGAACGTTTCAGTAGAGGAATTTAATAAGCTTTTTGAATAAGAATCAATGAATTGCAGAATTCACGTCTATTTTTTATATCTTTGTTAGTTAATCCAAAATAAAGAAAAACATGAATTTGCTCGATGATTTCGGAAAATTTGCCAGAGGAAAACGCGGAGTAAGCAGCCTTACTCTGCATAAATACAACTCTGTGTATGGAAGTTACATATCACCAACTATTATAGAGGAAAGACAGCTCAATGTGGCATCAATGGATGTTTTCTCACGTCTTATGATGGACAGGATTATTTTTCTTGGACTTCCCATAGATGACTATGTAGCCAATATTATACAGGCCCAGCTCCTGTATCTGGATTCCGCTGATCCCGGAAAAGACATCCAGATCTATTTCAACACCCCTGGAGGTTCGGTTAATGCTGGTCTCGGAATCTATGATACCATGCAATATATCTCGGCTGATATTGCAACAATATGTACTGGAATGGCAGCTTCAATGGGCGCTGTTCTGCTTACTGCGGGGAAAAAAGGTAAAAGGTCAGCCCTAAAACACTCCAGGATTATGATACACCAGCCCATGGGAGGAGCAGAAGGTCAGGCCTCTGATATTGAAATCACAGTCCGTGAAATAATGAAACTGAAGAAGGAGCTTTATGAAATTATAGCTCTTCACTCTGGAAATCCTTTTGAGAAAGTTGAAAAGGATTCCGACAGGGATTACTGGATGACTTCACAGGAAGCAAAGGACTATGGAATGATTGATGAGATACTTCAAAAGACTCAAAAATAGCAGGTAATGGATAAATGTTCATTCTGCGGCAGAACAAAAAAAGAAGCCAATATCCTTATCGCCGGCCTCGAGGGACATATCTGTGACCACTGTATTGAACAGGCTCACAGCATCATGAATGAAGAGCTTGGCAATAAGAAGAATGTACCATTTGATACAATCAATCTTCTCAAGCCGGCTGAGATAAAAGGATTTCTCGATCAATATGTTATCGGGCAGGAAATGGCAAAAAAGATCATCTCTGTTGCGGTGTACAACCATTACAAGAGACTGATGCAGAAACCCGACACAGAGGATATTGAAATCGAAAAATCGAATATAATTCTTGTTGGTGAAACCGGAACAGGAAAAACCTTGCTTGCCAGGACTGTCGCAAAAATGCTCCATGTACCTTTCACAATAGTTGATGCAACAGTTCTTACCGAGGCAGGTTATGTCGGAGAAGATATTGAAAGCCTCCTTACCAGATTGCTGCAGAATGCAGATTATGATGTAAAGGCCGCGGAAAAAGGTATTGTCTTTATTGATGAGATTGACAAAATAGCACGGAAGGGAGATAATCCTTCCATCACAAGGGATGTTTCAGGTGAAGGCGTTCAACAGGGACTGCTTAAGCTTCTTGAAGGCTCCATAGTTAATGTTCCTCCCCAGGGTGGTCGTAAACATCCTGAACAAAAAATGATCCCGGTCGATACAAAAAATATACTCTTCATTTGCGGCGGAGCCTTTGAAGGTATTCAGAAGAAAATTGCACATCGTCTTAATACCCAGATAGTAGGTTTTGGGGCAAACAAGATAAGGGAAAAGGTAGATAAGGACAACCTTCTGCAATATATTGCCCCACAGGATCTGAGATCATACGGACTTATTCCCGAAATAATAGGACGACTTCCGGTTCTTTCTCACCTCGATCCACTTGACAAAAAAGCTCTTAGAGCTATCCTTACTGAACCAAAAAACGCTATAATAAAACAATATATCAAGCTCTTCAGGATGGATAATATAAAGCTGAATTTCAGTGACGAAGTACTTGATTATATTGTGGATAAGTCTGTTGAATTCAAACTGGGTGCACGCGGACTAAGGTCAATCTGTGAAGCTATAATGCTTGATGCTATGTTTGAAATGCCTTCCGAAAACACTGATGAACTTGAAATTACCACTGAATATGCCGCCCGCAAACTTCAGAGGATTAACCTGAAGGTTCTGAAGGCATCATAAAATATGTAGGGACATGCCATGGCATGTCCCTACTTGATATATCCCTCCCGGTTTATCAATTATTCCACATCCTGTGCCTGTTCTTCAGTGTGATCTCTTTTGATTCATCTCCTCTTGTCACAACTGCTTTGGCATCACAGTCTCCGGTACCAAAATCTATCATAACCGGCTGTGCATCACCCCTCTCAATTTTTATTACTCCGCTTACTATAAACCTGCAGGCTCTTGTCCAGTGAAGTGCTGTCATAATTGTATTGGTGTATTCAATTCCTTTTATATCAACACCCGATGCAGTTCCTGATACCAGGCATTCATCATCCCATATATTTCTGGTTACAAGTCCTGCGATCCATTCCCTCTGATGATTTACCTCTCTCTCTATTGTCTTGCCATCGGGCAATATAAGCTTCCCTCCTGTAAGCTTCACTGAAACAACCAGGTGCTGGTTTGAGTTGAATCCAACCGTCTCAAATACTTTTGTACCTTCTACTTTAATGTCATTGAAATAGTAATCCATAAAGGTTACTGTTCTTTTTGCTCCTGCCTCAAGACGGGGTGCTGTAACTTCTATTACTATCTTGCCTTTCCTGACGTTGTCATTAATCCCGGCACATCCTGTCCCATAGTCAACAGTTATTTTCTTTGGCCATAATGCAGGTCCTGGTCTGGTAACTGTAATAGTCGGACATGAATCTGCAAAAACTTCAGTACCTGACTTTGAATCTTCACCTTTACCAAATCCTTCTGCGATAATTGAAGCATTGTCAACCGTACTGAATATATCTTCAAATACTGCTTCTGAAACAGCATCATCATCAGCCAGGTTCATTACCTCCTCATCAAGTAATGGTGTATCTTTCTGACAGGAAAAAAGGGTCATCATTGTTGCCGCTGCAATCAGCATTAAATAACGTGTTTTCATATTGTTCATTTTTTTAGTTAGTGTTTCTTATTTCCCTTTTAGATGAAGAAAAACTAAAAAGGTTTAATCAAACGTTTCAAGGAAATAGTGAATATTTTAATTTTTACCACAAAGTACACAGAGTTTTCACAAAGGACACAAAGGTAATATATTGATTATTATTTCTTTGTGATCTTTGTGTTATCCTGAGCCGAAGGCGAAGGACTTTGTGACCTCTGTGGTTTATGGTTTTTGGTTTTTCAGATACCTACGTTCCGTTCGTATATTATATAGGTGTATGGAATAGCGTTTGTATCACTTGCAGGAAAATCTTCCTTTTCTAAAATTTTCCAGATCTTCAGATCGATCTCAGGAAAGTAAACATCAGCCGGAGCATTCATATGAACATGAGTAATATAAAGTCTGTCGGCAAAGGTCATGAATTGCCTGTAGATACTCCCCCCTCCGATAATAAAAGCCTCCTCATTCTTTGAGCATAGTTTCAGCGCTTCTTCAATTGAATAAACAGTTTCTGATCCCTCAACGATCTCTCCCTTTATATCGGTTAGCACAATATTCCTCCTGCCCGGCAGAGGTCGCTTCGGGAGTGAATACCATGTCTTCTTTCCCATGATTACAGTCTTTCCGCTGGTAAGTCTTTTAAATCTTTTTAGATCCTCAGAGATATGCCATAATAGTTCATTCTCCTTTCCTATTCCCCAGTCATCCGAAACAGCTACAATAATTGATATCATATTATGTCGTTTTTTTGTCTGCAGCCAGTAGCCCGTCGCCTGACGCCTTTTGTCTTGTGTCTTGTGTCTTATACCGATATCTCCCCCTTTATATGAGGATGTGCAACATAATCAACAAGTTTAAAATCCTCATACCTGAATTTAAAAATATCGTTTACCTCAGTATTTATAATCATTTGAGGAAGTTTATAAGGTTTCCTTGTAAGCTGCAATTTAACCTGCTCTATATGGTTCAGGTATATATGTGCATCACCAAGTGTATGAACAAAATCACCCGGAATAAGACCTGTTACCCTGGCTACCATCATGGTAAGCAATGCATATGATGCAATATTAAAAGGTACACCCAGGAATATATCTGCGCTCCTCTGGTAAAGCTGGCATGAGAGCCTGCCACCTGCCACATAGAACTGAAAAAGAATATGGCATGGAGGGAGTGCCATCTTGTCCAATTCACCAACGTTCCATGCATTTACAACATGTCTTCTGGAGTCGGGCGATTTCTTTATTGACTCAATAACAGCTGATAGCTGGTCAATTTTCCTACCTCCTTCACCAGGCCATGATCGCCACTGCGAACCATATACCGGCCCCAGGTTACCATTCTCATCTGCCCATTCATCCCATATCCTTACTCCATTATCGGTCAGGTACCTGGTGTTAGTGTCACCTGAAATAAACCATAGCAGTTCATGAATAATTGACTTAAGATGAAGCTTTTTGGTTGTCATAACAGGAAACCCAACTTCCAGGTTGAATCTCATCTGATAACCAAAAACGCTTATCGTTCCGGTTCCGGTCCTGTCAGATTTCCTGGTACCGGTAGTCAGTACATGGTCAAGCAGATCGAGATATTGCTTCATTTAGTACCTGAGTTACTGGACCGGTGTTAATCTTGCTGCATATCCTCCGCCGGGAGCCAGGTGTATCTTCATCTTTTCACCAGATCTTACAGTAATGATCATATGCTTATAATCGGCAGCATGACGGTCGGCATTTATTCCATCCTGAAAAATTTCCATCCGGTAATTGCCTGCAGGAAGAAAGGAAAGATCAAGATTCAAATCTCTGCTTTTCCAGTCGGTAATCGCTCCTATAAACCATTCTTTCCCCGAACGCCTTGCAAGTAGAAGCCAGTCTCCTATGCTGGCATCAAGAACTTTAATATCATCCCATACCACAGGGATCTTTACAATGAAATCAGTTGTCTCCGGTTCTCTTATATAGTTCGAAGGACTGTCAGAAAGCATCTGCAGGGGACTTTCATAAATTACATAAAGTGCAACCTGGTGAACTCTTGTACCCTGGCTTTCGGGCCTGGTAAACTGCGGAGTAAAATTCGCACTATCCATATTAATCATAGCACCGGGGGTATAGTCCATAGGACCTGCAACCATTCGTGTGAAAGGAAGAGTTACATCATGCTCGGGATTTATATCCCTGCTCCACTTATTGTTTTCCATACCTTTAACACCTTCGCGTGTCAGTGCATTAGGCCATGTTCGTCCGGTTCCATCGGGTTTATAGGCTCCGTGGAAATCGATAAGCATATGATGTTTTGCTGTCTTTTGTATTGCTTCATGATAGAAATTAACAATCTTCTGATCGTCCCTTTGCATGAAGTCAACCTTAATGCCTTTCACTCCCCACTTTTCCCATAACGGTAAAGCTTCATCTATTTTATCCCACAGGGAATTCCATACCACCCAGAGGATAATTCCAACATTCCTGCTCTCAGCATATTTACAAAGTTCCTCAACATTTATATCCGGAACCTGCTCCATAACATTGCCAAGCTTGTACCAACCTTCATCCAGAATCACATATTCAATTCCATTGGCAGATGCAAAATCAATATAATACTTATATGTATCATTGTTTATCCCGGCTCTGAAATCCACTCCGTAAATATTATTGGCATTCCACCAGTCCCAGGCTACCTGTCCCGGCTTAATCCACCTGGTATCTTCCAGCCTGTTTGGCTGAGCCAGCTTAAAGACCAGCTCACTCTCTACCAACTTTGCATCATCAGGTGTTATAACAAATACCCTCCACGGAAATGACCTGGTTCCCTTAGTCACAGCGATATAATCCCTGGTTGTGGTGACAAACACATTACGATCCTCTCTGAGAATCTCCTTGTCAGGATACTGTGGCCACACACCCCAGAATCCGCCATCCCCTGCGCCGCGAATCCACATACCCGGATAGTCCTCAATATCTGATTCGGTTATCAGAACATTTGTACCGCTCACCTGGAAAAGAGCAGGTAAGCTTGCAAGATGCTTATCAGTAATAGTATCGGCTGAAGAAGGTATAAAAATTCTTTCATTGTGGGACATAAAACTCTCTTCCAGAGGATACCATGATTTTGTTTCTGCAGGGAACTTAAGATCTGATATCTCCCTGA
This sequence comes from uncultured Bacteroidota bacterium, assembly GCA_937864815.1. Lineage (GTDB taxonomy): Bacteria > Bacteroidota > Bacteroidia > Bacteroidales > VadinHA17 > LD21. Next base: position 3,642 of record CALMJY010000302.1, on the reverse strand, counting down.
TCACTGTAATCTCACCCTCTGCCGCTGTACGGAATCTGTAAGCCACACCATCATCGTAAGCCCTGAATTCGAGTACTGCTCCTGATGAAAAAGTTAACTCGAGGATATTGCAATCACTTACAATTTCCGATCTTTTTAAAGGAACAACAGGGACAATATTCTCCTTAACCCTTTTTACAGAACCCTTTCGTATTCTGTCCTTAATGGCAGGGATACTTCCTGAAGTAAGTTCCATTGCAATTTCTGAAGATCTCAGCACTTCTTTCCCGTCAAAAGTCACATTCCAGATTACCTTCTCTTCCTTAGTTACCATCACTGTAATTCTGCCATCGGGTGAACTTACCTTATAGTCTTTGGCTGAAACTGATCCGGCCACACATAATAACAAAACCGGAAGAATAAATCTGTTTCTCATAATATTAGTTTTTGATTTTATAGGATGAAGAGCGGCAGCAACACTACCCTTTTTTTCTCTTTCGCTTTTCAAGCTCATCTCTTATCGAGGCAGCTCTTTCATAATCTTCTGTTTTGACAGCTTCGTCTATCATTTTGTAAAGCTCCTCTTCGGTAAATGTATTATACTTTGAATTGCCCGGTTCAAGCAGACTGTCAACAGGGCTGGCTGAGGTTTCATCAGCATTAACCTGGTTTATCGTTATACCGGCCTTGTCAAGTATTTCTTCGGTAATGTAAATTGAGCAGCCGAAACGCAGGGCGAGAGCAACTGCATCAGATGTCCGGCTGTCGATTGATATCTCCTTTTCACCATTGTTGCATATAAGCTTTGAAAAAAAGACTCCCTCCTCAAGCTTATAAATAAAAACTTCAAGTACTGAGATCCTGAATTCATCTGCAAACATCTTGAACAGATCATGAGTAAGCGGTCGGGGAGGATTAAGATTTTCAAGCTTGATAACTATCGCCTGAGCTTCAAAACCTCCTATTATGATCGGGATCCTTCTGTCTCCTTTCTCCTCCGTAAGTATCAAAGCATAGGCTCCGGATTGTGTCTGGCTATAGGAAATCCCCATCACTTTAAGCTTAACTCTCTTCATATCAGTCAATTATGCACCTATTTTTTACTGGATGCCCTATTTCAGACAAATATAAAGATTATAGAAGTATCTCTGAGAAATACAATCTTCTTTTTATCAACATGGAATTAAGGATGGATTTGCCATCTTTGCCTCCATTTCAAAAATATAAGTGCACAGGTTTGGAAATTAGTTAATTTGTGTATCTTTGCAGTCCAAAATTGAATAAATCCGAGCGGGGCAGATGAAGCTATACGAAGAAATGATGTATACGCCTCACGGAGTAACATAAAAATGAAGAAGAATGTACGCAATCGTAGAAATTGCAGGTCAGCAGTTTAAAGTTGAGGAAGGAAAAAAGATTTTCGTTCACCGCCTGGAAGCAGAAGAGGGTGCAAATGTTGAATTTGACAAAGTTCTCCTGATCGATGATAATGGCAAGATTACAGTTGGGGAACCAGTTATTACCGACTATGTTGTCGATGGTCATGTTCTTGAGCACATGAGAGCCGATAAGGTAATCGTCTTCAAGAAAAAAAGGAAAAAAGGTTACAGGATCAAAAACGGACATCGCCAGAACATGTCTCATGTTGAAATAGTAAGCATTGCTCCGAAAGGCACTCCTAAAAAAGCTGTCAAAAAAGCTGAACCCAAAGTAAAAGAAGCCAAAGTTGCTGAGGAGAAAAAAGCTCCTGTTAAGAAAGCAGCTGTAAAGAAGGAAGAGGCTCCTGCAAAAAAGACAGCTGAAAAGAAACCGGCTGAGAAAAAAGCAGCAGTAAAAAAACCGGCAGTAAAAAAACCGGCAAAAGGTAAAGAATAGAAAACTGAATAAGATTAAGCTTTAAAAATATTGAATTATGGCACACAAGAAAGGGGCAGGTAGCTCACGTAACGGACGCGACTCACAAAGCAAAAGGCTTGGTGTTAAGCTATTCGGAGGCCAGTCAGCCAAAGCAGGCAATATTATTGTCCGCCAGAGGGGAACAAAACACAACCCGGGACTGAATGTAGGCCTTGGTAAAGATCATACTCTCTTCGCACTCATTGATGGTGAGATAGAATTCAAGAGAAGAAAAGATAATAAAACTTATGTATCGGTAAAACCGGTAACTGAATAACTTATTATTTTACCTTATTCTGACTCCCGAAATTCTTTTCTGCACCAGGAAAGCATTATCGGGAGTTTTTAATATTTTTGAGGCAGGACTTTTTTAATGTCCCTTTTCATAGATCCACCCCTAAATCCCCCAGGGGGGACTTAATGAAAACGAAAGTTGTAAAGCCCCCCTTGGGGGGTTTGGGGGTTAATATCGATCCATATATGTTAACAATTAACCAGATCCGCGAAAACAGCGATTTTATCATTGAAAGACTTAAGGTAAAGAATTTTAAAGCTGACGAAATAATTGACAGAATCATCCAGCTCGATACCTCAAGAAGAGAAATTCAGGCTAAAACCGACTCTATGCAGAATGAGATGAACAGAATCTCAAAAGAGATCGGTTCAATGATGAAAGAAGGCAGGAAAGATGAAGCCGAAGCAGCAAAACAGAAAACTTATTCACTCAAGGAAGAAATTAAAATACTTTCCGAAAAAATCGGGCCGGTTGAAAATGATCTCAGAACCGAGATAATCAAGCTTCCCAACCTTCCACATGAATCGGTAGCACCTGGTAAAAGCGCCGAAGACAATGTCCTCGTCAGACAGGGTGGTACAATTCCTGAAGTTTCCGATAAAGCACTGCCTCACTGGGATCTGATAAAAAAATATGATATAATCGATTTCGATCTTGGCATTAAACTTACAGGAGCCGGATTCCCGGTTTATCTTGGCAAGGGAGCCAAACTACAAAGAGCCCTGATTAGCTTTTTCCTCGATGAAGGAGTCAAAGCCGGATACAAAGAGGTCATGCCTCCTATTATGGTAAATGAGGATTCAGGATTCGGAACCGGTCAGCTTCCCGACAAGGAGGGACAGATGTACCATGCAACACTAGATAACTTTTACCTGATACCTACAGCCGAGGTACCTGTCACCAATATTTACAGGGATGTTATTCTGAATGCTGATGTTCTGCCTGTAAAAAACATAGCCTATACTCCCTGCTTCCGAAGGGAAGCCGGTTCCTGGGGAGCCCATGTAAGAGGACTGAACAGGCTGCACCAGTTCGACAAGGTTGAGATTGTAAGAATAGCCCACCCCGACCGCTCATATGAATCTTTTGAGGAGATGGTGACTCATGTGGAAAGTCTTGTTGCCCGGCTTGATCTTCCATATCGTATAATAAGGCTTTGCGGAGGGGATATGTCGTTCACATCTTCACTGACATATGATTTTGAAGTATGGTCAGCAGCGCAGAAACGCTGGCTGGAGGTTAGCTCTGTATCCAATTTTGAATCATTCCAGGCCAACAGGCTGAAGTGCAGATTCAAAGATAAAGGTGACAAGCAGACAAGACTGGTTCATACTCTTAACGGAAGCGCCCTGGCTCTGCCCAGAATTGTTGCTGCCATTCTTGAGAACAATCAGACAGAGGAAGGTATTAAAGTGCCTGAAGTACTGATACCTTATACCGGATTTGATATGATCAGTTAGATCCCGGAAATT
>CALMJY010000301.1 GCA_937864815.1 uncultured Bacteroidota bacterium | reverse complement strand
GGTGCCGGCTGAGGCTCCGGAGCAGGCTCTTCCTTTTTTTCTTCTGCAACCTGAGGAGGTTGAACCTCAACAACTGGTTCTGTGACAACTGCTGCTGTTACAACAGCAGCAACTGCTGCAGTTTCCTCAACTTTGCTTTCTTCCTTTACTGGTTCCGGCTGGGAAACCGGTTCTTCTTTCTTTTCTTCCACTGCTTCCTGCTGAACAACAGGTTCTTCTTTTGCCTCAGCAACAGGTTCAGGCTGTGGTGCAGGTGCCGGCTGAGGCTCCGGAGCAGGCTCTTCCTTTTTTTCTTCTGCAACTTGAGGAGGTTGAACCTCAACAACTGGTTCTGTGACAACTGCCGCTGCTGTAACAACAGCAGCAACTGCCACTGTTTCTTCAACTATTGATTCTTCTGCTTTTTTCTCCTCTTTTGATGTTTCGTCCTTGTTTTCTATCCGTTCAAAAATATAGAAGTATGTTTTCCCATCAGCAGGTAATGACCCTGATACAAATTCTACAGGTATTTTCCAGTATCCATCCTCTTCAACAAAAACACCTTTTACATCGAAAACATTTACATTTTTCCCTTCGTATTCCACTATATTAATCCTTCCTCTGCCTGTTGCTCCGGTTTCTTTATCCCATGTAGAATACCAATTAGTCTGGTCCTCACCTGAAAGGTCAATGTCATCCAGATAAATGTATGTGATCCCTGTAATGTCATTCTTGTTATATCTGAAAATACCATTACCAGGATCGCTATCAACAACTTCATTGCTGAATTTGTATGAAATGCTTCGTTTTACACCGGATGAACCTTCATGATAACGTGTATCCTGTGTCTGTTTGTCTTCTTTACTCACTTCCTGATCCTGTCCTGATTTCTTCTCCTGATCAGTTCCTGTCTGAACTTTGCCATCGGTTTCTTCTTTCTTGCTTTTTTCCTGGGCATTGTCTGATGAATCCTTCTTTTGTGCAAAAGAAACTGCACCTATAAGAAAAAATATGTACAGAACAAATAACCTTTTCATAGCATCTGTTTTTATTGGATTTAGTGAAGATAAGTAAATATTTAATTATCTGTTTGCAATAGCATTATTTATGAAATTATTACCACAATATTGATAAGTAAAGTTATTACCTGTTTTAATATTATTTTTGTATAGTTGTAATTAAAAATTACCTGTATGTCAAAACTCTTTTCTCCCCTGACCATAAAAAAAATCAACCTGAAAAACAGAATTGTTATGTCACCTATGTGCCAGTATTCGTCAAAAGATGGCTTTCCTGGTGACTGGCATCTCGTTCATTATGGCACAAGAGCAGCAGGAGGAACCGGTCTGATAATTCAGGAGGCAACTGCGGTAGTCCCTGAGGGAAGAATAACACCCGGTGATCTTGGTATCTGGTCTGATGAACATATTCCCGGATATAAACAAATTGTAAGTTTCATAAAACAGCATGGCGCTGTTCCTGCAATTCAGCTTGCCCATGCCGGAAGAAAAGCTTCATGCGATCTTCCATGGAACGGAGGTAAACAACTTAATTTTAATAATGGTGGCTGGCAGACCATTGCTCCTAGTGAAATCCCATTTACATCAGGCGACAGAACTCCCCTGTCACTTGATATGGAAGGGATTCAAAATGTTATAGCCTCTTTCAAAAATGCTGCATTGCGGTCACTTGAAGCCGGTTATGAAATAATCGAAATCCACAGTGCCCACGGCTATCTTTTACAGGAGTTTCTTTCTCCTTTGAGCAATAAGAGGAATGATGAATACGGAGGACCCTTTGAAAACCGTACACTGCTTCTGAAACAGATTGTGGATGCTGTAAAATCTGTATGGCCAGCCGAAAATCCACTTTTTGTAAGGATCTCATCAACCGACTGGTATGAAGGGGGATGGACAATAGAAGAAAGCATTAAACTTGGAAATCTGCTTAAGGAGAAGGGTGTTGATCTTATCGATTGCTCCTCTGGCGGAAATATTTTTGATGCAAAGATTCCCTTCGGACCCGGCTATCAGGTATCATTTGCTGAAGCAATCAAAAAAACCGGAATAATGACAGGTACTGTTGGCCTTATTACCAATGCATTACAGGCTGAGGCGATCCTGAAGAATAACCAGGCTGATTTGGTGCTGTTCGGCAGAGAGTTATTGAGAAATCCTTATTTTGCCCTTCAGGCAGCCAGGGAACTTGGTGATGATATCGCCTGGCCTTCACAATACCTCAGGTCAAAATAGACTCAGCCGATGGCATGTTTCAATGCAGCCCTCGCAAGTATCCTGGTGGAATCAAGAACCGGAAGGGAAGATTCATCAGGAAGAACTATCAGAGGAATTTCAGTACAGCCAAGTATTACTGCATCACATCCCTTAGTCCTGTATTCATCGACAACATCCAGAAAATAAATTTTTGATTCTTCCCTTATAACTCCGTAAACAAGTTCACTGAAAATAATACTGTTAATTTTTATTCTCTGCTCCTGTGACGGAATATGAAATCCTATACCGCTTCTGTTCAGAACTTCAGGATAGACCGGCCCCTCCATAAGAAATCGTGTGCCCAGAACAAGCAGTTTTTTATACTTATTTGAAGAAGCCTCACTGGCAACCTCTTCTCCAATATGAAGCCATGGCAGAGGAGTTCTTTTTAATACTGAAGAGAAGGCCTGGTGTATAGTATTATCCGGACTGATAAGAAAATCCGCTCCTGCTTTTTTTAACCTTTCAGCAGACGATAACATTATATTGGCAACTCCTTCCCAATCGCCGGACTCTATGTATCTCATATATTCGCTCAGGGGATGATTGTGCAGGCTCACTTCGGGATGAGAATGCTCGCCCATATATTCCGATCCCTCATTACAGATAGTCCTGTAACAGAGGGCCGCTCCTTCATAACTGCAGGCTACAATGCCTATATGCTTTGCCATCAAATTCCTACTTTCTGATATTTACAATCTCTTCAAAACTCTTCCTGGATGAAGCTGCAGAAACAGCATCAACACTTTTATCAATATGGCCAACTCTAAGTATTGTTACAACTCTGTAGCCTTCCGGTATTTCAAGATTTTGTTTCATTGTTGAATTGACATTTCTCACAGGACCTCCATATATTCTTGCACCAAGTCCCAGGCTTTGTGCAGCAATATTCATATTCTCAGTTGCGAGGCCACAATCAAAATCCACAATACTTCTTTCCGCTTCCAGGTCTGGTCCCGAAACAAAAATCAACACGTTGCCGGAATTAACACTGCCTATAGCTTTTCTCATCAGGGCAGTATCCTTTACAACTGTAAACTTCCAGGGTTGCTTGTTCCTTGAACTTGGTGCCTTAATCCCGCATTTTAAAATAATTTCGAGATCCTGATCCGATACCTGTTCTGATGAAAACATCCTTACAGAGTAACTATTCAGGATTACATCTGTAACACTGCCGGCTGAATTCTGACCATAAAGAATTCCACTTCCTGCAAAAAGTGTAATTAACAAAACCGAAATAGCTTTTGTCTTCATTTTGCAAATATTTAGTATTAGTTTCATTCATAACAATTCCCTCATTTGTATCCGTTAATAAAAAGGATCTCAACCCGTTTCCCAAAACCGCCTGACAGATGACATTTTAAGAAATAAAGATGCTTTTTCCATCCTGTTTGCAGAACTAAAAATGATCAAAGTATTTGCTATCCTCCCATAAAAAGGCTTTTGCTTGAATACTCCGGATCACACGTTACATTTACTTTAAGTTTGCGTAATCCGGCTTCATCACCCGGAGTAGGAATATGTGTCAGGTGAACCTCGCAATCACGCAGATTTTTCAGATTTTCAAGAGCCATTTTTGCCGCAGGATTTGACAATGCGCTAATGCCAAGTACAATAAGAGTCTCATCAACATCGAGACTTACCATTTTACCATCCAGAATATTCTTTTTGAGATATGTAACTGAACTGATTATACTTTCTGGTAGCAGGTACATGCTGTCCGGCAAACCGGCAAGATGTTTTGCAGCATTCAGTATCAGGCTCGATGCGGCATGCATCAGAGGAGAATTCTTCCCCGTAATGATTGTACTGTCTCCAAGTTTAAGTGCCGCTCCGCAAAATATTCCGTCATGACCTTTCCCTGATTTTTCTGCATCAGCAGCTGCCTGTCTCGCAGGTAAGACCACTCTCCTGTCTTCAGGTTTGGCTCCCGTTTTGTCCATAATTCTGACTGCAAGCTCCAGGGTATCTTTATCTGCAAGTCCCATTGCATATTCAACGGCGCATCTGAAATACCTTCTGATAATCTCCTGATGTGCCGCATCTGATATTATCCTGTCATCAACAATACCTGAACTTGCACGGTTTACACCCATATCGGTAGGCGACAGGTACATTGATTCGCCCCCGGTTATTTTTTCAATAATCCTTTTAAGCAGATTAAATGCTTCAATATCACGATTATAATTTACAACACTTTTATTATAGGCACTTAGATGATGACTGTCAATAAGAACTTCATCCCTCAGATCAACTGTTGCTGCTTCATAGGCTATATTTACCTTATGATCAAGAGGGAGATCCCAGATCGGAAATGTTTCAAACTTTGCATATCCTGCCTTTACCCCTTTTTTATACTCATGATATAGATTGCACAGACAGGTAGCAAGCTTGCCGCTTCCCGGACCCGGACCTGTTACAATCACAATCGGCTTGGTTGTCTTAATATATTCATTGGCCCCGTATCCTGAGTCGCTTACAATCATATCGACATCTGTAGGATAGCCCTCTGTGGGATAATGAAGATAAACTTTAACTCCTCTTAGTTCAAGCTTGTTTTTGAATGCTTTTGCAGGAGACTGATTCTGATATCGTGTGATAACAACTGCTGTAATCTCTATCCCCCATTCCCTGAAATCATCAATAGTTTTAAGGGCATCCACATCATAAGTAATCCCGAAATCAGCTCTTATTTTTTTTCTTTCTATTGCTCCTGCATGAATACATAGAATCACATCGATTTTGTCCTTCAATATCTGGAGCAGCCTCATTTTGACATTGGGATCAAATCCGGGAAGTACTCTGGAAGCATGATAATCGTACAGAATCTTACCACCGAATTCCAGATATAGCTTATGTTGGAACCTGCCAACTCTTTGAAGAATAGCAGCTGTCTGTTCCTGCAGGTATTTCTCATTGTCAAAACCAATGAGATTTCTTTCTTCCATCACTTATCCTTTATATGATATTTTCAAAATGAACCTATTCTTCCCATGTAAATGCATCCCTTATCATTTCAAGACTTTTGGGAACTGCAGTCATTCGATCTTCGTTTCCTTCAAATTCAATTGAGACATAGCCATGGTAGTTTACCTTTCTGAAGATCTCTGGAACATGTTTGTAATTAATATCAAGATTATACCTCTACAATCCGCAACATGCCATCTGCTGTTCGACCTAATCCCCAATGATTTTCCAGGCCGGGCACCACGCCACACTTTTCTGCAACGGGAATACATTTTGATATGCTGTCAATGACCCGTTCAAATCCCTGGTGGGTTGAAAATCCCATGATATCAAATTCCATCGCTGCAGCTTTATTTTGAATAAATAAACGAGGTGAAGAATTCATAATTACTGGCTTTTTATTGTATGACTGTTTTTCTTTTGTGAATCCCCCCGGAATGTTTCAAATATTGTGGTTGCGACCTGACTTTCCCGGTAATTATCCCTGTTTACCAGAAACCACTCAACCTTCCATACACCTTCAGTGTAATCTCCTGGTTTAATTCCAAAGTAGGAATATCCTGTATTAAGGAATTCTTCCGGTTTAGAATCAAATATCATTCCGTCAGGATATACTATCCTGTACCTGTACATCCAGGCTGGTTTTCTTTTGCTGTTTAAAAACTCTTTGGTTTCCGGCCCCTGTATCCAGGCTGCAAACAGTTGATTACCATTGTATTTGCCTTCAAGTGCTCCTTTTTCTATCAGCTCTTTTACATTCCATACAGTATTCCGACGGATAACTCTAACCTGTCTGCTGGCATTAGTATCAGCAACTATAAGCCCGACTCCGCTATCTTTTAATGTCCAGCTTTGAGCTCCTGCAGGTAATGCCATCAAAAACGAAATCACTAAGAAGATAACTCTTATCATAGGTAGATTTTTCCTGACCGGAGATATACTTAAACAATTGTGGAATATTAATCTGAGCCAGAGACCTTCATTCAGCTTTTATAAAACACCTCTATCACAGCAGTTCCCCTCTTGTAATCAACTCTATGGATCTTTACCCTGAAAACATTTTTACCTGTTATGGTTGAGATTTCCCTTAAAAGTTTCTGTTGCCTGTCCGGTTTCAGAAGTTCAATGTCTTCAAATGTAATCAGATGTGAATCTGTGTTATGCCTCAGGTGATATTCTTCAAGAATATAAGCAGATAGCAGTATAATTATGTTAAAGATAATGATCCCGAACATTGGAAATTTCAGAACTTTCAGGGAATTTATCATAGATATGCCGACAACTGCAAAAATATAAGCCATATCCTTGATAGTTATACTGCTTGTCCTGAATCGCATGATTGTAAAAATTGCAAACAAACCGAAAGCAAAGCTCATTTCCATATAAATCTTACCCAGGATTGCTGTAATGAAAAACACCATTATGCCCATTATGAAAAGTGTGAAAAGCAGGCCTTCCTGTTTAGCATATCTAAAATAGATATACCGTATCAGGATCGTAATAAATACAAGATTCATTACAAACCTTAACATAATATCAATGAAGGTAGGGTTGTTAAGACTGAAAAAACCTGAAGGTACTGCATCCATATTCGTCACATTTAAATTCCTGATTTAAAGAACATATGATCTCAAAAGTATAAAAAAATCCTGACTTTTACATAATATTCCGGTATTTAATCACTTGTCAGTGAGTGTAAAATATCCTTCTGCAAAGCATCAGGATTCTCAATCACTGAAATATAAAATTTTCTTTTCCCGGTACCACTTTCGGTTTCTTCGGAGATATTCAACCCTGCATATGACAAATAGACTTTATAATCGATTACTCTTGTAGTATAAACATATTCGAATTCCTTTGCCAGAGATACTCCTGCTATCTTTTCGCATGACTCCTGAAACTCTGCATCGGTGAATCCGCGCTGAAGGGTTTTATAGTACTCGTAATATAACAACCTCATTACATCATCAAGAGAATTTGTGTTATTTGTAGCTTTCCTGATAGCCAGATCGAGAATCAATCCAATTACCGGCCCCTTTTCATAGTAAGAAATAGACCTGTCCTGGGTTCCGGGTTTGTTACCGAATGGTCCGTCACTCCAGGTATTAAAACTTGATCCGATAAGAGACTGATAGATCCGCCCCGGATCATTCTCATAGTTGTTTATATTACCTGCAATGCTTGATAGCAGATCATCATCATTTATCAGACCAGCGCGCCTTACCATAAGATATTCATAATAAACCGACAATCCCTCACTCACCCACAAAAGATTTGTATGGTTTTCCCTGTCATAGTCAAATGGTCCGAGTTCATATGGGCGAATCCGTTTTACATTATAATGATGATAATACTCATGTGCAAGGAATTTGAGCATTCTCTCCATAGTATCCGGGTCATTCAGCCCTTTACCGCTGAAACTTACGGTGGTATTGTTAAGATGTTCTATTCCTCCATACCCGGGACCGATTCCTATAAACGTATACTGCCTGTAAGGGATTTCTCCAAAAAGATTAACTCCCGCTTCAATTGTTTTTTTCAGTGCTGAAATAAACTTTTCACGATCAAACACTCCGGGATTATAGGCAATAAATCTGTGATTCACTCCACGAATCTGAAATGAAGGCAATTCATCCAGGTTCCCTATCAGCAGGGGACAATCATAAAAAATGTCAAAATCGGGAGCAGTAAACTCATTCCGGTTACCTTTAACCTCATCAAGGCCAGTTGCAATTCTGCTCCAGCCGCTGTATGGTTTTACAGTAAGGCGAACAGGAGTATTGATGTTATTATCAATATATAAGAAAGTTGCCGGTGGTACTATATAGCCATGAGTTGTATCGAGAAAATTATTTGCCACAAATTTCTTTTCTGCCTTTACATTATAACTGATCCTGAAACCATTTTTCCATGGAACTATGATCCTCCAGGTATTTTTGTCAGGCATGGAATATGAAATTATTTTGCCATCCGATGATTTCACAGAAAAGTCAGAAACTTCCCGGTAATAATTCATAATCTGATAATAACCCGGCATCCATTGTGGCATCTTGAAATCAATGGTATCGCTGATCCACTCCTTGCAATCCAGATCAACTTTAAATAATCGATTTGATGGTTCATCCATCGATATAGTAAAGTGTAGTTCTGGTTTCTGATTGATTATCTGACCAGACAAATATGGAAATAAGACGAGAAAACACAGGGAAAATTTTAAATTGAGTATTAAATTCGAACAGGTACCAAATTTTTTCATTTCAATCAGTTTTGCACAAAAACCGGAATATCAAACTTATAGTTAAATTTAACACTTCTATCTTTACAATGCGATTGACAATAAAATATAAATTAGCTTTGATTACCAGAAATTTTACTTCTATGAAAATAAAAAAATTCCTTGTCCTGATAATGATTTTATCATTTATATCCTGTACAAATAAAAGTAATGAATGGTCCGACCTGTTCAATGGTAAAGATCTGGCTGGCTGGACTGCTGCTGAAAATCCCGGAAGTTTTCGCGTTGAAGAAGGGGCATTAGTCTGCTCAGGTGAAAGAGGACACCTCTTTTATAATACAGATAAGCCTTTCAAAAATTTTGAACTAATTGCCGAAATCAAAACTCTGCCCTTGGCTAATTCAGGCATTTATTTCCATACCTCCTGGCAGGAAACTGACTGGCCTTCAACCGGATATGAGGTTCAGGTTAACAACACACATATTGGTGCTGATAATTATCGGGAAACGAAGAAAACCGGAAGTTTGTATGCAGTCCGGAATGTCCACTATCAGATGGTTAAAGACGGGGATTGGTTTACATTGCATATAAAAGTACAGGAAAACCATGTTGAAATTTTTGTAAATGACCATAAGGTGGTCGATTATGTTCAACCTGATATACCCTGGAGAAGTGAAGAGCATAAAGGAAGATTGCTTGGATCAGGTACCTTTGCCCTGCAGGCACACGATCCAAAAAGTACTGTCTACTATAAATCTATCAGGGTAAAAAGGCTGCCTGATGGTGAAAAATCCCCGCTCCCTGCTGATGAAAAATGGGAAACAACACTTGCACAACTTATGGATAAGGGTTTTCCTGTTGTTGATTATCATGTTCATCTGAAAGGAGGTCTGACACTCGAAGAGGTTAAACAGAACTCACTCAGACTTGGTATAAATTATGGTCTGGCACCCAACTGCGGACTGAAGTTTCCTGTTACAGATGACAAATCACTTGCAGCATATATGGATACCGTTAAAGGTCAGCCTGTTTTCAGGGGAATGCAGGCAGAAGGCAGGGAATGGATTACCCTGTTTTCCCCTGAAGCAATTGCTAAATTCGATTATGTCTTTACCGATGCAATGACCTTTACTGATAATAAGGGCAGACGTAACAGGATCTGGATAAAGGATGAGGTATGGATCGATGACAAGCAGCAGTTTATGGAACAACTCATCGGAAAAATTGAATCAATATTCTCACAGGAACCGGTTGATATTTACGTAAATCCGACTGTGCTTCCCGATGCACTTATGCCCGAATACGAACAACTATGGACTAAAGAAAGAATGGCAAGAGTAGTAAAGGTCCTTGCTGAAAATAATATTGCACTCGAGATTAATGCCAGATACAAAACACCTGGCGCTGAAATGATAAAAATGGCAAAAGCAGCAGGCATCAAATTTACCTTTGGCACAAACAATACAGGACGTGAACTTGGCCGGCTTGAATATTGCCTTCAGATGATAGAAGAATGCGGCCTAACTCCTGACGACATTTTTATGCCGAAAACACATGAAGAAAAACCTGTTCTGGTAAAAAGATTACCTTCAAAAATTACAGGATAAACAGGTGGTAAAAAAATAATATATTGATTATGAAAAGAGCTGATTTCATAAGGACAAGTGCAATCTCTGCTGCTGCATCATTAATTCCGGCAACAATAATCCCTGAAAATGAAACTGATCGAAAAGAGGATTTTACATTTAATCCTAACCCGCTTAAGCTCGGAATAATGACATACACTATTGCCAAAGACTGGGATATTGAAACGATAATTAAAAATCTTACTGAGGCAAACTACCAGTCAGTTGAACTTCGTACCACCCATGCACATAAGGTGGAAGTTGATATTTCTGCTTCCCGCAGATCAGAGGTCAAAAAGCGTTTTAAGGACTCTGCTCTTGAATCTATTAGCCTGGCAAGCGGATTTCAGTATCATTCCCCGGATCCTGCAGAACTTAAGAAAAATATAGAAGGAACCAAGGAATACATTAAACTGGCAAAAGATGTCGGGGCAACCGGAATAAGAGTTTTCCCAAATGCACTTCCTGATGGCATCAAAGCGGAAAAAACCGAACAGCAGATCGGTAGAGCTCTTGCAGAGGTTGGGGAATTCGGTTATAACAATGGCGTTGAGGTCAGGGTGTGTGTACACGGGGATAAGACCAACAGACCTTCTGTTATAAAAAGGATAATTGACTATTCCCGGAGCCCTCACGTCTGGGTCAACTGGAATTGTAATCCTGAGGATACTGAAGAGGGTGGTTTTGAGGCAAATTTCAACCTGTTGAAGGACCGGATAAGAGGTGTTCACATGCATGAACTCTGGATGGCAGATTATCCTTATCGTCTGTTATTTAAACTGCTTTCAGCAAATGGTTTTAAAGGATACTGCAATGCAGAGATTGATGGCAATCCCGATCCGGTGAGGTTTCTGAAATACTACCGGGCACTTTTCCTGGCCTACCAGGATGCTATCTGATCTTAAGGTTTTATCGTTCTTACTCCGAATACCGGTCCTGCAGTATTGTTAGGATGTGACTGGAATTTAACTGTGATCTTGTTCCTTCCAAAGGTTATCTTTTCAGGTATATCATATTGTTCAAAGATGAACTGTCCGTCTTTTTTGTTTGAAATATTTTCCGTGCCTATTACTACATCATTAATCAAAATATCAAAAGTTTTTGCTCCCGGAAAACCACCCCAGTATTCAACTGCCAGTCTGTTTTTATTTTTCGGATCACATTTCAGGTCAAAGGAAAACCAGCCACCCCTCGCTTCACGGTATGGTCTCTCCCTGAATGACCAGGGTGCGGTCTTTTCACCTCTGAAATTGTGATTCCGTTCGGGCAGCATTTCTCCGGGCTGGACAAAATCTATTTCCGACTCCTTTATTTTCTTTATCCTTTCCTGTTCAGTCCTGTATTCATTCTGCCATATTTCCCAGTTTTTTTCATTGAATAGATCCCAGAAAACAGAATATCTCCTGTCATAGAACAAATAGAACGGCTTCATATCAACATCACGCGGCCGGCCTGTGTTTACAGTACGAAATACATTTATGCTGTCATTAACCGGTTTAATCCATTCTTCCGGATTCCTGTTTTCTGTCAGCATTACCGGAACATACATTGCGTCTTTTGAAGCAGGATCATTATGAGGGCCTAGGTCGCCGGCCATCACCAGAGGGCCATACATTATCGCCACACGGTTGCTGTCATCAGGCATGGTTTCAAGACGAAGAGTAAAAGGAATACGTATATCTATAACATCGCCTGATTTCCATGTCCTGTTAATTGAAATGAAACTACCAGGCCCCTGGTTTATCCTTTTACGGCTGCCATTTATTTTAATATCAATCCCTTTCTGTGCCCAGTAAGGATACCGGACCATTATGGCAAGCTTCTGAGGATTTTCACTGACAACCCTTAATCTTGATCCCTGCTCTTCAGGATAAGATGTTTCCTGGATTAGTTTCAGTCCTTTCTCATCCCATGTTAATTCCGAGGCAATATATTGAAATACATAAAGTTCATTATCATTATGATAATAAATATTCTTTCCGTATTTTGAATGGTTTTCCATGCCGGTTCCTATACAGCATGTAAACTCCATCGGGTCCTGAAATGCTTTAAACCCCCCCATGTCAAGCGAAAGATTATAGGTCACATTTCCAGTTTGTGGGTTCTGTGTGGACAGGATATGGTTGAAAAGAGCCCTTTCATAAAAATCAGCCGCCTCTCCTGATGGATCCCATTGAAACATATGTTCAGTCAGTTTTAACATGTTGTATACATTACATGACTCTGTTGTTCCTTCTCCGAGGCGATTCCTGAGTTTGTCAGGTGGGCCGAAATATTCATCATTCCCGTTGCCTCCGGTTACATACGAGTGATGTTTTGTAACCGTATTCCAGAAAAATTCTGCAGCTTTTTTGTCAGTGCTATCACCCGTCAGCTCATAAAGCCGCGATAATGCAATAAGTTTTGGAATATAGGTATTACAGTGTTTCCCTGACAATACATCTTCGCCGTTTTTCATAGGATCGAGGGTTACATTATCATAAAAGATCCTGGAAATCTTTAAGTACTTTTCATCTCCTGTGTCTGCATAAAGATCAGCCATTGTTTCGCTTATTCCTCCATATTCACATTTCAGCATCTTCTGTACCTGATCATCATTTAATTCCATTACAACTGTTCCAATCCAGTCTGCAAATTGCTTCTCAACCCTTAGTGCTGTTTCATCTCCGCATAATCTCCAGGCATCTCTTAACCCTGCTAGTATCTTGTGTTGTGTATAGAAAGGAGACCATATTCCGTTCAGGTCAAAACCTTGAGACCTTATGTCTCCTCTGGCAACTTCCTGTCCCAGAATTTTTTTCCCTTCAGGAAACGCACCTATATACCCATCCCCATCATGATCCTGCAAGAATTTCAGCTCACTGACAATATAATCTACCCTTTCCCTGAATCGTTCTTCTCCGGTTGTCTGATACATCATTGAACATGCACTCAGGTAATGACCAAGACTGTGACCTGCAAGTGATTCATTTTCCCACCTGCTGTATTTGGCAGCCTTTGGTTGTAAACCTGCTTCTAAGTAAAATCCTGCCAGAAGCCTGTCTGGTTCATAATTCAGCAGAGTTTGCATATTTAGCTGAGTTGCTTTAAGAAAGGGGCCCTCCAGTAATTTTACATCAGTAATCTTAAAAGGCAATACCCTGAAATCAACCTTTTCAGGTCCGCCTGTCTTTATCCTGTTCTGATCCTGAACGGAGCATCCAACAATCATTGAAATAAATACTGCTGTAATCAGCATAAATCCAGTATGATCTTTCATTTTAAAAATATTACAAAAATTAAGTGTAAAATATACACATATTAATTATTAAATAAGTTCCTGATCATGCGCAAATCCCCAATAAATCATTTTGAGATTAAATTATATTAATTCTTATGGTTTGCTTTACTGATATTCTCTGTCAGAAAGTCTGATTTTTAACAAAATATTAAATCTGAACAGAGATAAGTATGCCGAAATTATTGAATTATTTCACAGGTTCATTGGATTTTTTTCAATCTTATCACTTCTTTGGGTACTTTTACAAAAATTTTTGGCACGATTTTTATATTAAAATATCAATTTTGCAGTTTTAAGGATATTATGAAAGAAAGATTTAAATATTTCCTGGTATTTCTGCTGACACTTGTTCTGGCAGCTGGCACAATAACGTCCTGTAAAAAAGATGATGCCGATGATGAACCCACCAATACAACACCGGCAGCACCAAGTGCCTTAACTGACACAGTATCATATATCAGCCATACATGGACAACTTTAAACGGTCTTATTAACGCCAACAACCTTGCCACAACCGTAACATTTGAATACGATACTACTACTGCATATTCCAATTCTGTTCCTGCAGATCCCGATACTCTTACAGGGAGAACCAGCACAAAAAGAAGTGTTGAGATTACAGACTTGACACCAAACACAACCTATCATTACAGGGTAAAAGCAGTTAATTCATTGGGCACATCCTATGGATCAGATAGAACTTTCACTACCCTGAAGGAATTTTCCAGTGATATTGTCTTTAATCCCGATCTCGTATATGAGGAGCTTACTGACATTGACGGAAATACATATAAAACAATCCGGATCGGCACTCAGATATGGATGGCAGAAAACCTGCATACAGGAAGATATAATGACGGAACTGAAATTCCCCAGGTAAGTTATACAAGCAAATGGTCGGCCTTATCTACCGGAGCCCTGTGCTGGTATGACAATGTGAATCTTACATACGGTGCATTATATAACTGGTTTGCTGTCAGTTCAGGAAAGCTCTGCCCTTCCGGATGGCATGTTCCCTCTGACGAAGAATGGACAACACTTACAACTAATACCGGAGGAATAGAAACAGCAGGGAATAAACTCAAGGAGAAAGGTACTTTACACTGGACAAGTCCCAATACAGGTGCAACAAATTCATCAGGATTTACGGCCTTACCTGGTGGCTACCGTTATTCTTATGGTACTTACAATGCAGGCAAACGCTATGGTTTCTGGTGGACATCTACTGAAAGTAACTCTCTTAACGCTTATGCACGCGATCTCTATTACGGATACGCCTATATAGATAAAATAAGCAGCGACAAAAAATCAGGTGCCTCTGTACGTTGTGTAAAAGACTGATATCTACCTGACTTTTTTAATATGAGCTATCCAGCCTCCTCCTGAGGCCATATCAATTTTTATTTTATCTCCTGCACTGAAGGTAAGCTTTTTTCTTCTGTAATCTTCTGCCCTGGCGGAAGCATTTATACCGTCCACAATTGCTTCTAGTTCAAATGTACCATCTCCCAGAAATTCTGTTTTCAGATCAATGGTACGCTTATCCCAGTTCGTTATTGCCCCTACATACCAGTCTTCTCCTGATCGGCGAGCCATTACTGTATACCCGGCAATTTTCCCGTCAAGCAGTATTGATTCATCCCATATAACAGGTATATCTTTCAGGAATTGAGTACACTCCCTTTCACGGTAATAATCAGAAGGGGAATCCGGAAGCATTGTCAGAGGACTATTGACAATTACAAACATGGCCATTGCATGAGCCCTTGTACCCTGACCCATTGGGTAATCCCCGACCGGCCTGAAATTATCACGGGTGGAATTTCTCATTGTTGCAGGAATATAATCCATTGGACCGGCAAACATTCTTATATAGGGTAATAGATTGTGATGAACAGGATTATCATAGTTTGTCCAGCCATTGTATTCGAATTCAATAAGAGCTTCCCGTGTAAGAACATTTGGATATTTCCGGCTGAGTCCGCACGGCTTGTAAGCACCATGGAAATCAACAATGAGTTTTTGTTCGGCTGCCTTTCTGGCTGCTGCTTCATAAAACTCAACCATCGGCTGATCATCCCGGTTCATGAAATCAATCTTTATCCCCCTGATACCCCATTTCTGAAATTGTGCAAAGGCCTCATCCCACTGCTTCTGTAAAGAATTCCATAAGATCCAAAGCATTATGTCAACATTCTTGCTTCTGGCATAGGTTATTACTTCATCCAGATTCAATCCTGGAACAGGCTTAAGAAGATCCTGGTTTACGCACCATCCGTCATCAAACAAAAAATATCTGAAGCCATGCTCCGCACAGAAATTAATAAAATATTTCGCAGTCTCTGTATTAATTCCTGCCTTAAAATCAACCCCGTAAATGTTATTCTTGCCCCACCAGTCAAACATCACTACTCCGGGTTTGATCCATGAAAAATCTTTAATAACATTTGGGGAAGACAAAAGGTAAACCATATTGTTTGCAACAATTTCCTTTTCATCTTCAGCTATAGCAAATATCCGCCATGGATAATTCCTTGTTCCTGTAACTTTTGCGATATGATCATAAGTTTCCTCAACCTGACCATGGTTATAAAGGCTTCCGCTGTAACTCAGTTTTTTAGGATAGGAAGGATATACTGCTGAAAGACCTTTCTCTTTGGAATTTCTCAGCCATAATCCCGGATAGCTATAAAGATCAGCTTCAGTTATCATTAAAAAAGGACCATTATTTTTGTGTATAAGAAAAGGCATGCTGCACAGTTTCTCTTCCCCTATTTCCTCAATCGCCATATGCTCATATGGTGTTTCGTACGATGAATTGAAAGTCGGTGTTGACTGAAACCATGCTGAATCGGTTTTATCAAAATATAGATTCAGATTTTCGCGATATATAATCAGACTGTCCTTAGCAGAAGTTGAAAATCTGTAGGCAAGTCCTTCATCAAACATCCTGAATGTAATCGAATAGTTACCGCTTACTACTATTTCGAGCTCATTATATCTGTTAATTAATTTTTCAGCCTTTTCCCTGATTTCAGGCAGAACTGTCTCGTCTGCTGAGCGGCGGTTTATTTTTTTTACTTTTATAACAGCTGCTTGATCAGTAGAGCCAATTGTCTCAAGAGAAATGTTACCAAGTTTTACAATTGTCCTCTCTCCTGAGGCAAGAGTTAAGTTAATGCTCCTGTTAATCTCTATCAGTGCCTGAAGACCGTTATCAGGAGATTTTAGATTGTATTTTTGTCCAAAAAGAAATCCGGATAAAAATGTTATCATAAAAATGAAAAGAGCTTTCTTCATAATTTACCGGGCTTAGGTGGCATATTAATAATTGCAAGGCTTCAAATTAATCGTATTAAAATTAATCAAATTGTTACAATAAAAATAGAATTTGACCTTCATGTTTTCTCATGAGCGGGCAGTCAGATAATTAATTGTGTATATTTGTTATTGGTGATGAGATTAGTTTTCTTAAATATGATCCTGCTGGTCATCCTTATTCTCCTTGGATGTGACCGGGAGACAGATCCTCTTGTTTTTAAGCCAGTTGATCTTGAACAATTCAGCAAAGAACATAAGGGTTTTAATCTTCTTGGCAAGTTCGATGTCGGATGGTCGAACAATGGTTTTTCTGAAGAAGAATTTATTATTGTCAACGACCTTGGATTCAATTTTGTAAGACTCCCTCTCGACTATCTGACCTATACACAGGCTGGCAACTGGAATGTATTTCTGGAAGATGAGATTGCGGAAATTGACAGGGCTGTTGAATATGGGAAAAAATATGGGATACATGTATGCATAAATCTTCACCGGGCTCCGGGATATAGTGTCAACACGTCAGTAAACCTTCCTCCGGGTCAGAATGTTAGTCTCTGGACCGATGCCTCTGCACAAACCGCGTTTGTCAACCATTGGGGTTATTTCGCAACCCGCTATAAGAATATTCCAATCGAGCAACTGAGCTTTAACCTGATCAATGAACCTTCGTCAGTTGATGAAAACTCATATGTTAAAGTAATGAAGCTGGCTATCGACAGGATCCAGTCAATCAACCCCGACAGGATAATTTTTGTTGATGGCCTCAACTATGCCCGGGATCTCCTGCCTAGTCTCAATGACAGAAATAACATTATACAGGCCTTGCACGTATATGATCCTTTTACCCTGACTCATTATAAGGCCGGATGGGTAAGTGGTTCAGATTCATGGCCGGTACCGGTATGGCCAATGACCGACATAAATATTTACCTCTATGGTCCGGTAAAAAGTGAATATCAGTCTCCTCTGATTCTAGAAGGAAGTTTTCCGAAGGATATGGAAATTATTATTAACGTACGTCAGGTATCGGTTCAGTCAAAACTGGAAATTAAGCTTGATAATACACCAATATTTTCCAAAAGCTTTATCTGCGGTTCTGATCCCGGAGAGGACTGGACACAGATAATAAGCACACAATGGGGTTACCAGAATATTTCGAACAAAGACTATTCTGTAATTCTTCCTCAGCCGGGCACAAAACTTACATTCTCAAATACTGTTGGCGACTGGATGACATTTAATAAAATCACATTCAGGACAACAACTGATACTCTTGAAATAATTCCTGCAAATACTACCTGGGCTAAAAAACAATCTTCATACAAAATAACAGCTGACGGAAGAATAACATACACGGATGGTAATCCTGCTGTTCCCCTGGGTGACCTTACCAAAAAGCTGGAAAAAGCCAGGTCTGAAAACATACCTGTTATGATTCAGGAGTATGGTGTTTATAACAAAACTCCATACAAAGTTACAACCAGCTATCTGAAAGACATTATAACCGTATTTAATAATAATAACATCGGATATGCAATGTGGAACCTTATTGGTACCATGGGAATTATCAACAGTAATCGGACAGACTGTATATATGAACCCTACAGAGGGAAATCGATCGACAGGCAAATGACAACCATAATACAGAGTACAGGAAAATAAATATACAAATTATGAATATCCGTAAAAATAATTTGGTAATTATCCATGCTTTCAGCTTTGTACTTTTCTCAATGATATCAATGGCTCGACTGCAGGCAGAAATGACAGGTCCTGAACCTTCAGATACAGTAAAAAAAGTAATTAATGCAATGCTCTCTATGCAGAGAAGAGCCTGGGAGCAGGGGGTTGCATCTCAGGCATTATTGGAACTCGGTGAAAAGGATCTGGTTGTCCTTATGGCAAAGGATGCTGTTGTGAATCAGAAGAAAGATGGCCGTCTCGGCTTGAATGAGGGTGACCGCCCGGTAACCGATCCTGCATCCAACGGAGAACCTGTGTTGTTCGCAGCAAGAGTAACAGGAGATGAGTCTCTTAAGTCTGCTGCCGGAAAAATGCTGGATTTTCTACTGTATAAATCACCCAAAACACCTGACGGTATTATATACCATAACTATATTGAAAACATGATCTGGGTTGACGCCTTTTATATGGCTCCTCCCTTCCTGGCAATATGCGGACATTACGATGAGGCTTTAAAGCAAATAAACGGATACAGAAAGATCCTGCTTGATCCTCAGAAAAAATTATATTATCATATGTGGGACCAGGATCGGATGATATATTCAAGGAAGCTATTCTGGGGTGTTGGAAATGGCTGGGCGGCAGCAGGTATGACTAGAGTTCTGCGGACTCTTCCGGAATCAATGTCTGCTGAGAAAAAACAGATTGCCGCTTATATTAAGGAAGTACTTGACGCTTGTCTTAAATATCAGAGAGAAGATGGTCTTTTTCATGATATTCTTGACGATCCTTCTACTTTCATTGATACTAATACTGCTCAGATGCTGGCTTATACAATATTCCGGGGCGTTAAAGGAGGCTGGCTTGATAAATCCTATCTGAATCATGGCTTGAAAATGCGGAAAGCTGCATACAGGAAGGTGGATCAATTTGGACTGGTTCTGGGTGTCTGCGGTGCTCCAAATTTCAATAAGCCGGGAACCGCTACTGAAGGACAGGCTTTCTTCCTTCTGATGGAAGCAGCCTATAATGACCTGATGAGAAAATAAACCAGGTTTACCGGATTCGAGAGCTGATTCCATATTAACCCTTTTTCAGGCTTCTTTCATTTGATGACATGGAATAACCGTGACATTACTTTTCAAATCCAAACCTGTAACCTGCACCAAATGTGATTATTCCTTTCGATTTTGCCTGTGTCGTTCCATAGTAAACGCCTTGTCCGTAGTAATTGCTTGTTGTACCAAACTGGTATTTCAAGTTCATCCCTATTTTCTTCTTAATCACCCATTCTCCCGAAATAAAAGGCGTTGTGGTCATTTCTGAAAAAATTCCTCCGAACCGGAAACTCATGTCGGTTTTATTTCCTAATCCAGTGCCAACACTTAACTCATGACTCAGAACAGGGAATGTTGAATATGAATGCATCCCGTATGAGTACATGACATCAATAATATCCTTTCGTCCCAGTCTTAACATTAATTCGGGCAGCACAGGTGAAAATCTGGTCCCGTTTTCAAGGGTTTCGGTATTGAGCTGTTTTTGAACGATCCATCTTAGATTTCCTGCATGCAGGCCGGTACCTGCACCATACCATTTCCTGTCAATTTTTATATATGGATTAACCCCCCATAAAAAATAATTCATGTACTCCTGCCGGGTCAGATTATGTTCATCATTAATGCCTCCGTAAATATTTATTCCTTTGGTAATAATGATATCCTCTCCATTTGTTGTTACCGAATATCCTCCTCCGATTATGTTGAACAAATGTTCATAGTCTTCAGATGAATATGTTGTTCCGCACTCTCCCTGGTGAGGATTGTAATATACTGTGCTGTAATATTTTCCAAAGGTTGTCCCCGCATCAATTCTCTTATATCTGCTGAATTCGTTCTGATAATAGACTTTTTCCGGCTTCTTTGTCCTTGTTGTGTCAGGATAAAATGCCGGAAAGACAAGCAAAACAGGCAAAACCATCAGGGAAGATGATATTATTTTTATTCGATTACCCGACAATGCAATATGAATGTGGTATAGGGTCATGACCACAGCCGGAAAAAGTATAAGATAAAGTGATGCTTTTTCATAAAGGGAAAATAATCCGCGAAAGAGAAAAATCAGGACAGATATCAGAAAGATATACAGTATCGGTTTATTAACGGATGGTTTTTCTTCTGTCCTGACCAGAACCTTCATTTTTCCTGGTTGCTCGGTAATCATCAGAATAATACCGGTTGCTGTTGCCATCAACAGAAGGAACCACTGGAAATACCTGATACCGAATAATTCATTTCTGAACGGAGAGGAGGAAGGATCTCTCATGAATTCAGTTAGGAACCGTGACAGAAAGATGAGCAGGAACATTAACATTATACTGCCGTATTTTTTCCATCTCTCCTGCATTCTCCAGACAATGTATGTAATAATTAAACAGACAGATACCTCTACCAGCTGCACAGGTATTACTTTACGTGAAACAAGCGAGTCAGTATTAATCAATCCTCTGATAATGTGATCAAAATGCACATTCGTATAAACAGGATATGTTATTCCGAAAACAGAATCCGTGATCCTGCCATAACAGCATCCGTTTAAAAAACAGCCGATTTTCTGAATTCCGAATCCCAGAGGTGTCAGCCAGGAATAAATATCATATGCCTCTTTCCCCAGTCCAAGTGCCTATACAGATAATAAAAAACCCACCAGACCAAATAAAACACCGCCAATTGCAGATCTTCCATGATTTACACCTGAATCCTCTGCTGAAATTATTTTCAGCCAGTCTGTAATATTAACTGTAAATAACTGAGATCCGATGATGGTTAAAAAAACGGTGGAAACCAGCATAAGTAAAACAGAACTTACCGGTAATTGTCTCTTTTTTGAAAAAATTACAGCCAGGGCTGAAATCATGGTAAAGGATAAAATGTAGAAGCCGGCAAAGAATAATTCGTGATTGCGGATATTTATGTTCATTGTGAAATAATTTAACTAAATACCCCTGAAAAATGCAACAATCTTATAAATAACAATTTATTTACAAATTTACGATAATTGCCTTTCAGGGGCAAGTGTTTTTTCCTCTCCTTTTTGTACCTTTCTATTATAATAAATTCACAAAATGAACTTAACCAGAAGGAACTTCTTAAAAACAACCGGAATCGGAGGAATAGCTCTGGCAGTCACACCCGGAGACATAATTCCTGAAAATGCACTTAAGGCAGAAGTGCTCAATCCTTATAACAAGGTTCCCGTAAGCCTTATTATAGACGACTCTACTTGTCTTGTCAATTTGGCATATTACGGTATACCGCAATTCGGAGAGGTTTTTCCTGAGAATTATAAACAGGACTGGAGGAAATTACCAAGGGAAATACCAGACAGCTTTGTGCGTGAATTTGGAGAATGGTGCCACGAGAACGGTGTTAAGGGAAAATACAGCATTGTCCCCTATCCTGCCTGTACCGGCTGGGTGAACAGGTTTATTCCCGGCTGGACTAAAAAAGAACTTGAGGACAGCCTTAAACTTGTAAGAGATCTTATTGTTCCGGACTGGGATATTCACCCTGAAATGGTAAGCCATACAAGGGTAATTGACATTAAAACCGGAAAACCATTTCCTTTTGCAACTCCCGAATATATGGAAAACTGGGAATGGAGTCAGACAAAATCAGCTGATGAACTTGCTGCATACCAGGCGTATGCACTTACAATACTCAAAGAGGCAGGTTTACATTGTGATGGACTTACAACTCCCGGTGGCTATGCCGGTCGCAACCAGAATAATCTGGCTCTTGGTACAAAGGATGCAGTAAGGTCTGTCTATGGATCAGAAATATCACACTACTTCCGCGACCTTTTTACTGAAAAGGAAAAAAGTGTTGCTCCCCAGATACTGCATCCCACAGGTCTTGACGGAAATGACCCAGCATGTGTTGTTTCGATATTGGGGTGTACAGGAGACTGGTTTGGAGGATGGGACGGACTGGAACCCGGAAATCCTGATCTTTTCATAACCAGCGATCTGGCAAAAGGCAGAATGGTAGATGTAATCGACAGTGGAGAGCCCGCAGTAATGGTATGCCATTGGCCGGGAGTTTATTTCAATGGTGAAAAAATTGGTTTCAATATTCTGAAAGAGGTAAAAAAGAGGTTGGATCTGAAATACAATAACCTGATCTGGATGAAGTTAAGCGAAATCTCCAGGTACTGGGCAGCAAAAGAACTTACGTCAATAAAACCCGAAGCAAAAAGAATATTGCTTAAGGCTCCCTTTGCATCACCCGGTTTTACAATTAAAACTAATGCAACAACCAGGAATCCTCAGGTAAAAACCAGGGGTGAAGTAAAACCCCTGGTCAGAATTAAAGATTTAAAAGAATTAAAATCAAATTCGTGGTTTCCCGATAAATCAGGTACAGTGATCTGCTTTGACCTGCAAAAGGGTGAAAGCGAATTGATCCTATAGATTTATTCAACCCATGGTACAAGCTTTGAAGGATAATAATTTATCTCAAGAGCGTTAAATCGTTTTGCATGGTTTCCTAATCGTATTTTGTATTCATCCCAGTTTCTGAGTGATGAATGTGACCAGCCTACTTCAGCAAGACCGGGCAGCCTGGGGAATGTCAGAAATTCTATTTCTTCCATGTTGGTGATTGTCTCTGTCCATAAAGCAGCTTCAATACCAATAATGTTCTCCCGTCCTATACCTGGTTCCAGGGTAGCCGGATCCCAGTTGTATGCTTTATCTACCTCAATAAGTCCTGCCCAGGTATATCCAATGGCGGTTGTTGAATCATATTTCATATCGATGTAAGCCCTTGAAGCAGGTGACATAAGAAGTTTTGCACCCTGTGATACAGCTTTATTTGCATTTTCTGCACTTGACCA
The DNA here is from genome assembly GCA_937864815.1 of uncultured Bacteroidota bacterium. Lineage (GTDB taxonomy): Bacteria > Bacteroidota > Bacteroidia > Bacteroidales > VadinHA17 > LD21. Next base: position 21,956 of record CALMJY010000301.1, on the reverse strand, counting down.
GTATTGTGCTACTGATCCTGGCCTCAGTTTACCCAGGGATATCTCATCCCATCCTATTGGTGTCTTACCGAGTTTAATAACAATATCCTGAACTCTCTCCACAAAAGGTATATAGTCTTCTTTCTTGGTTACATGCGATTCATCCCCGCCAATATGAAGGTATGGTCCGCTTGTCATTGATGCAAGTTCCCTGAATACATCTTCGACAAATTTATAGGTTATCTCCTTTTTGGTTGCCAGTGTACTGAATCCAACCTCCGTTCCTGTGTAAAGCTCTGTTGCTTTACCACTAATATTAAGGTCCGGATAGGATGCAAGTGCGGCATTTGTATGACCCGGCATATCAATTTCAGGTACAATTGTAACAAAATGGGCATCTGCATATTTTACCAGTTCACCATACTGCTCCTGGGTATAAGATCCTCCAACACCACCACCTACTTCTGTTTTTCCTCCATAAAGAGCAAGGTTTGGCCATGACTTGATCTCAACCCTCCATCCCTGATCGTCTGATAAATGAAGATGCAAATGGTTTATTTTATAAACAGAAACCAGATCGATAACCCTTTTTACCTCCTCAACAGTGAAAAAATGTCGTGTTACATCAAGCATAACACCCCTGTAATTATATGCAGGATAGTCTGTTATCGTCCCTCCTGGTATATGCCAGTCTAGGTCCTGTACTGAACTCATTTCGATATTGGCGGGCAACAGCTGACGCAGAGTTTGTATTCCATTGAATAATCCTGCCGATTTGTTTGCAGCAATAGTGACAAGCTTTTTTGTAATTGTAAGCGAGTATCCTTCATCTCCCAACGATGCATCAGCACCTGATAGTGTAAGGTAAATATTGCCCTTTCCGGGTGTCCCGGACACGGCTTTTATCTCCAGGGGAAATCCGGTTGCCGGCCTGAGCCTGCCCGCCAGATATTCTGCAATTGATTTAAGTTCATCTGTCTCTTCCTGTATATATATTGAAGCTTTTTTACCAAGACAGAAATAATCACCAGTGGCTGCAACAGTTAAGGGTTTTGGAATAACATTCTCCTTTGTAAGATCTGTAGGTGTTTCAGGCTTGCATGATATCTGAAATAAGATTACTGCAATAATCATAACTGATATGATTCGGCTTAATGTTCTTTTCTTGATCATGGTATTAAAATTTTAGGGATGTTAAGATAGATATTTTATTTTTATTCTGTTCTGTATAAACTTATTGGCTTCCACAGATGTTTCTTGTTTATAATTTCATCGACCTTTGTGTGCAGGTTCGCCTGTGATTAAAACATACTAAAATGGACGTCAATTACATTCTTTCTGAAAATACTGTTGACCCGGATCCTTTCATACAATTTGGTGCCTGGTATAAAGAACGTCTGGCATCAGTTAAATTGTATCCTGATGCTGTAAGCCTGGCAACCTCATCAAAAGATGGACATGTTTCGGTCAGAACTGTATTGCTTAAAGATTACAGTGAGGCCGGATTTGTATTTTTCACCAATTACAAAAGCAAAAAAGGCAGTCAGCTGACTGAAAATACTTTTGCTGCAATGTTGTTTTACTGGCCTGAATCCGGACGTCAGGTAAGAATAGAGGGTCATGTGGAGAAAGTATCACGAAAAGAATCTGAACTATATTTCAGATCAAGACCAAGAGTAAGCCAGATTGGTACGTGGGCAAGTGAACAAAGCGCCGTCATCCCTGATCGTAATTATCTTGATGACAGGGTGGTGTTCTTCAGTAATAAATATTCAAACCGGAAGGTTGAATTACCTCCTCACTGGGGCGGATTTATTCTGGTTCCTGAACTGATAGAATTCTGGCAGGAAGGAGAATTTCGCCTTCACGACCGCATCCAGTTTGCCAGGAAGAAAAATTCCTGGCTTATTGAGAGGCTGGCTCCATGAATGTGATTATTTCCGGCTACCTGGTCAGGGGATTGTTTGCTTTCTTAAAAAACTCTTCCTGAAGCTGCTGAATTGTTTTGTCAGTTTTAAGGTATTTTATTAATCCCGCAAGTTCTTCTGCATCACTTTTTACGAGCAGCTCTCCAAGTTTTTTATTGGTAGGATTAACATCACTCGCAAAGTGGTTTGGGTATTTTGCATACCACCATATCCCGGTGTATCCGTAAGGAAGCTTGTCTAGCCTGTTCTGGTCAAGGCCTGATTCACTTCTTAAGGCTTCTGTATCAACCAGCGAAGGTGCAATGAAATACATCATAGAGGTTTCTTCTTCTCCCGCATGCCCGTCAAGTTTTGCTTTCTTAAGTGATTCAATTTCATTCTTATATTTTGGATTTTCTTCCGGCCTGAACAAGACTACTGTATAATCATGCTGTGCTGCAAGTTGTGACTGACAAAAGTATGTGAGGAAACTTGTATTGCCTCCGTGTCCGTTAAGCAGGATTATCTTTTTTAATCCGTTACGTGATAATTCTTTACATGTCTCTTCGAGCATCTTCCACATTAAATCATTGCTGTAAGCTATTGTTCCTGGCTGATGTTTAGCTTCAAATATCTGACCTGTAAAATAGGCAGGGAAAACAACAGCATATTCAGTTTGTGCAGCAGTAAATGCAATCTCCCGAGATTCAAAAATATCCGTCCCCAATGGCAGATGCGGACCATGTTTTTCTAAAATACCCAATGGTATGATGCATACACCACCAGCTTTTTCGACTGCTTTTAAAAATTTAGGTGCAGTGAGTTCCTCCATTTTATATGGCAATTCTGTCTGTACTGATTGCTGTGCAGAGAGCACAAGGCTCAGAAATAAAAAAGTAAATAACGGGGCGATCTTTTTCATGATTAAAGGATTTTAATAAGTCATTTATTATTTATGAGAATTCTCTTGTAACAGCATCCTGAAAAATCTGAAATACCAAATTCCTGACAAAAATAGACCAAGTCCTATTCCGCTGTAAATTACAGATAAATATGGTTTGGGAAGAGGCGAATGACGAAGGAAAATACCCATAGAGACCATGACAGGAACTATAAGGTAGCTTTTCCAGGTCATAAATGAAAACATACACTTTTTTTCAGTAAGCGGAAGAAGCCTGTTAAGATTTCTGTTTGCAAGCCTCTGAAATCCGAAATAATAGATCGGAAAAGCTATTACTATACCTGCGAGACCAAATGTCAGTTTTGCAATTAAGGGTAAGGGTAAAATCCATTGGACCGAGTAACTTATGAGCATTGCTCCTACTCCGCACCACATCAAACCTGCCAGCAAAACAAGAGTGGCTTTGTCCACTGCTGGCCTGAGTTTCATAATTCTTGATTTCATTTTTTAAATATTGCCATCCGAAATGGCTTAATCTCAACTTTATGCCATACCCCTTTAGTATAATACGGCTCATCCTGAAGTGCCTTATCAAGGGCATTCCTGTCAGGGAATTCATATACAATCATTGAGCCGATCATTTTACCATCATGATCCAGTATTGCCCCTCCGGCAAGAAATTCTCCCCTGCTTTTAAGAACCTCTATCTTTTCAAGATGTTCCTGCCGGACCTTCATTCTCCTTTCAAACGCTTCGGCATCGGTACCGTCATAGGCTATAAGTATAAATTGCATTGCTAATCTGGTTTAATTAATTTCGGTATAAAATTAGAACAATTACTCAACAAAGTTGTAAAGCTCCAATATCGCATGTTTTGTTTTATCATTGCTATATTTGCTTGTTAGTAAGGTTTTAGTTTATAGAATTAATCAGGTCAGAGATTGTTCTCAGATGTCAAAATTTAAGAACATATTTAATTTACCCGGCCTACTTAAAGATATCAGGAGAAAAGATCACTCTCCTGTATATGGAGGGCTTGACATACTTAAATATATAGGTCCCGGTCTGCTTGTTACTGTCGGATTCACAGATCCTGGTAACTGGGCAGCCAATATTGCATCCGGGTCGGAATATGGTTATACTCTTTTATGGGTTGTAACATTGTCGACAATTATGCTGATAATCCTTCAGCATAATGTCGCACATCTCGGTATAGCCACAGGTCTTTGTCTTTCAGAGGCGGCAACTATACATCTGCCGCGGCCTGTTTCAAAATCAATCCTCTGTTTTGCCGTGATGGCTTCAGTATCCACTTCTCTTGCAGAAATACTTGGCGGTGCCATTGCACTCAATATGATTTTCAATATCCCTGTAAAAATCGGATCCATTCTGGTCACAATCTTCGTAATAATTATGCTTCTGACAAATTCCTATCAGAAAATCGAAAAGTGGATAATAGGTTTTGTTTCAATTATCGGACTTTCATTTTTGTATGAATTATTTCTTGTGGATATCAATTGGCCGGAAGCAATGATTTCATGGGTAAAGCCATCTATACCAGAAGGTTCCATGTTGTTACTTATGAGTGTTCTCGGTGCTGTTATTATGCCGCATAATCTATTTCTTCATTCGGAGGTGATTCAGAGCAGACAATGGAATCTGAAGGATGAGATAATAATCAAAAAACAACTGAAATATGAATTTTACGATACCCTCTTATCAATGATAATCGGCTGGGGTATTAATAGTGCAATGATACTTCTGGCTGCTGCAACTTTTTTTAGGCATAATATCACCGTTAGTGAGCTGCAGCAGGCAGAAAGTCTTCTGGGACCCCTGCTTGGATCAGGGGCTTCCCTGGTATTTGCTGTTGCTCTCCTGTTTGCCGGTGTTGCATCAACCATCACATCAGGTATGGCCGGCGGATCAATAGTCTCCGGAATGTACAGGGAACCCTTTGATATCAAGGATAATCATTCAAGGATCGGGGTCCTTGTATCTCTTATCGGAGCACTCATTCTCATCTTCTTCATCAAAGATCCATTCAAGGGTCTGATCTGGTCACAGGTTTTTCTGAGTATTCAGCTTCCCTTTACTATTGCTATACAGGTATATCTTACATCATCTGTTAAAGTAATGGGCAAATATGCCAACACTACTTATATGCAGGGTTTGTTATGGTTAATTACCGCACTTGTAACCTTTTTCAACCTCAGGCTTTTATTAAGCCTAATTGGTATATAGAAAAGTAATAACATGGGTGAAAAAATATACGATACCGGATTTGTTCTGAGTGGTGGAGGAGCACGGGGTTTTGCTCATCTCGGCTTCATTGAGGCCCTTAACGAAAACGGTATTTATCCTGATATTATCTCCGGAACAAGTGCGGGTGCCCTCGCTGGAGTACTTATTGCTGACGGTTATTCTCCCCGGGATATCCTGAAAATGCTGAACCTGGGAAGTCGTCTTGATTTTATGCGCCCAACTCTACCAAGAGAGGGCTTATTGCAGATTTCAGGCATAATTAAAATACTGAATGCAAATCTCCGGGCAAAAAGTTTTGAAGACCTGAAAATTCCGCTCTATGTGGCGGCTACCGATATTAATAATGGAAAAGCTGTATATTTTTCAGAAGGCGACCTGATTGAAAAAGTCACGGCATCAATGAGCATTCCTGTGCTATTCCAGCCCGTTGTAATAAGCAACATTCAGTATCTGGATGGTGGAATAACAGACAATCTGCCTGTTACTCCTGTTGAAAATATATGTAAAAAAATTGTTGGCTCATTTGTAAATCCGGTGGGATATGTTGAAAAACTGACCGGCCTGATAAGCATTGCCGAACGTACTTTCATGCTTAACATGACTAAAGAGGTTACAGAAAAAGCAGGAAAATTTGATCTTCTTGTAGCTCCTCCTGAACTGAGAAACTACGGCATACTTGATCCTGAAAAGGCAGAGGAACTTTTTGCGCTTGGCTATAATACCACAAAAGCAAAACTCAGGGATGAAACGATCCGCAGAAAACTTGATCTGTAAGCGGCTTCACGTTTATTTGTAATGTGCTTAATATCAACACACTACCGCGGCCATAATTAGCTGATTATTAATTAATTATGAGAGTATGAAAAGAGGTTCTGTTTTAATTGCAGTGATTGTTTTATTTCCCGTTTTTGCAGCTTCGCAGAAAAACAATTCCGGGGCCATTCCATTAAATTCCAGACTGGAACTATTTATAGATAGCCTTCTGATAGAATCTATGAATAATCTTGAGCTCAGGATGCAATCCCCGTTTGCCGGAGAGATGATGATAAAAAAATATTTCTTATACAGGCTCAAAGATGGTTTTGAATTTTGCCACATCTGCTGCTGGATTTATTCTGGTTGAAATACTGGATGCTAATGGAAATGTGATCCCTGGACTATCAGCTGATTTATACTCACTTCGTTTTGAATAATATATTGAAAATGAAAAAAATAACAACCAGAAGGTCTTTTTTAACTAATAGCATAAAACTAAGTTTACTATCTGTTGCAGGAAGTTGTTTCTCTCCCGGTTTGATAAAGATCCCTGCTCTCAGTTTCATTAATCAGAAAAAGGGAAAAAAGCCAGTTATCTGGTCTGTAAAGAAAGAGCTCTATGCTCCTTCTCCTGAACCGGAAGCCGGTATAAGTTTAAGCATGAATTATGTAGGAAGAGGATTAAGAAGGGAAGAAATTCGTGCAATAATTAAATCTAGCGACTGGGTTGAAAAACCAAAAAAAAGAACTTCAAATGATAACGGAAGAACCTGGTCGGATTGGATAATTATTGATGAAAATTCAAAAGTCCAGGGAGATTATACTTTATCGGGAGGAGAAAGACAGGACGGAACAGGCCCCTATGATCCTGTTTCAAAAAGACTTGTGAAACCTGTATTCCAGAGAATAATTAAGGGAAAACCGGAAGTAGCAATGGCTGAAATCTGGAAAGGGATCAGACTGTTCAGCGACCATGGTTTTTACCAGTTATCGGAGGATGATGGCCTTACCTGGGGAAAGGCATTTATGCTGAAATATGAGGAAGGTCCGGATTTTGATAATGAAAACTGGGGTGAAGAAAAATTCTTCCGCACCAATGAAATGTATATAGGAAATGCCGAGATTCTTCAGAACGGGACTGTCATCATCACTGCAACCATCCCTGTTCCCTTTATGGACGAGGAAGACAAAAATATGCCATCCATATTTCCTAATAACTATCGGGAAGGATGTGTTGCCGGTGCAATTTGTTTCATAGGATGCTGGAAAGATTCACTAAAAAACTACACATGGCAATTGTCAAAACCTTTTTCTGTACCAAGAAGGATTTCAACACGCGGTCTTGACGAACTCCACATAAGTGAACTAAAAAACGGAAAACTCCTGATGATTATCAGGGGATCAAATACAGGTTTGGATCCGGTAAAATATCCGGGCAGAAGATGGTATTCAATATCTGAAGATGGAGGATTTAACTGGAGTGAAGTAAAAGACATGAGATACGATTCAGGGGAATCATTTTATTCTCCTGCTGCAATCTCCTCAACAATACGCAGTTCTATAAACGGGAAATTATACTGGATTGGGAATATTTCAGAAGATCCTGTTAATGGAAATTCTCCAAGATATCCCCTTCTGATCATAGAAATTGATGAAGAAAATATATGCTTTAAAAAAGATACTGCTGTTACAATAGATGACAGAGATCCGCTTCATGATTCAGAATTCTTGCAATTATCAAATTTTTCAATTTTTGAAAACCGGGAAACAAATGATATTGAAATTTACCTTTTAAGGCTGGGGGAAAATGGTGGCGGAGCAGATATCTGGACCGCAGGAACTTATAAATATACCCTAAGCTTAAATACAGACTGATACATCTGCAGGGGTCTTCTGATATCCTGCGTATAAATTATGTTTTAATCAACGAATAAAGTTTCCTGATCTCTGCTTCCCATAATGATTCATCGGGTGTTTCAAGAATCAAAGGCATATTATCAAATCGTGAATCATTCATTATCAGGGAGAATATCTCCTCCCCCAGTAATCCAATACCAAGATTATCATGGCGGTCAACCCTGGTGCCAAGATCTTTTTTGGAATCATTAAGGTGCATTCCTTTCAGATAATTGAAACCGATAATTTCATCAAACTTTCTGAATGTCTCTGCGAATCCTTCTGTAGTTTTCACATTATATCCTGAGGTGAAGGCATGACAGGTATCAATGCAGACTCCGACCCTCGACTTATCCCCAACTTTTTGAATTATTTCCCGAATCTGTTCAAAAGTATGTCCAAGATTTGTGCCCTGCCCTGCAGTGTTTTCAATTACTGCAGTTACACCTTTTGTTTTATCAAGCACAATATTTATTGATTCGGCAATTCTTGTCAGACATTCTTCGGTACTTATTGCATTCAGATGACTTCCGGGATGAAAATTCAGTCTGTCCAGTCCTAGCTGTTCGCATCGCTGCATCTCATCAAGAAATGATGTCCTCGATTTCTCAAGTGGTCCTTCTTCCGGATGACCAAGGTTGATAAGGTAACTATCGTGGGGAAGTATCTGAAATGGTTTGTAGTCAAATTTTTCACAGTTTTCCCTGAACGCTTTTATACTGGTCTTTGTAAGAGGATTTGAAAACCACTGTTTCTGGTTTTTTGTAAAAAGTGCAAACGCCCTTGCTCCTATCCTGTTTGCATTTACAGGTGCATTTTCCACTCCGCCCTGTGCACTGACATGTGCTCCTATATATTTCATAATTCTTCCTTTAAAAATAACTTGAACCATCCCAGCAATGTGTACAAAGCTTTTCTTTTGGCAGCCCAATAGCCTTTACCAGATCATCAAGCCGCTGATATCTAAGAGAATCCAGATTCAGGGTTTTCTTAATCTGATGGACCATTGCAGCATATTTTTCTGAATCCGGGTCGGCATATTCCTTTAAATCCTTTTCTTCTCCGCCTAATTGCTTGATCGCTTTTCTTCCTGCAAGTTCCATTATTGATCTTGATTCAGAAAAGTTGAGATAATTACATGCAAACAACAAAGGAGGACATGCTATTCTCATATGAACTTCCTTTGCTCCTGATTCCCTGAGGTCATTAGTACTGTCTTTCAGCTGTGTGCCTCTTACAATACTGTCATCCAGGAATATCATCCTTTTTCCTTCTATAACAGCTTTATTGGGAATTAGTTTCATTTTTGCAACAAGATCCCTTTGACCCTGGTACTGAGGCATAAAGCTCCGCGGCCAGGTTGGCGTGTATTTTGAATATGCTCTTTTATATGGAATATTCTTTTCATTTCCATAACCATGTGCATGACCCACACCGGAATCAGGTATTCCGCAGACAAAATCAGCTTCTACCTCATCTTTCTTTGCAAGAGCTGCACCACATTTGTACCTGCATTCATCCACATTTATTCCTTCATAATATGATGGCGGATAACCATAGTAAACCCAGAGAAAGGAACATATTTGCATTTTTTCTTCCGGTTTTCTCAGTTGCGAATAACCCTCTTCCTTAATCAGAACTATCTCCCCGGGGCCGAGGAAGTATTCAATTTCAAATCCGGTATTAGGAAATGCACACGACTCTGAAGCAACAGCAAATCCATTCTCGCTTTTGCCAATTACAACAGGCGTCCTTCCGTTTTTATCACGTGCTGCAATGATTCCCTTGTTTGTAAGAATCAGCAATGAACATGACCCTTTAACGTGCTCAAACACATTTTCAATTCCTTCAACGAAGTTTTCTTTTTCGCAAATCAGGTTTGCAACTACTTCGGTCGGATTTGTATTCCCCTCAAAGTTTTCCATGAAGTGCTTCTTCTTCATTAAAAACCTTTCCTCCAACTCAGCAATATTTACCAGTCTGCTTACTGTTACTATCGCAAAATGGCCCAGGTGGGAATTGAATAAAATCGGTTGAGGGTCTGTATCGCTTATTACTCCTAGTCCTGAATTTCCATTAAATTCTTTAAGCTCACTTTCAAATTTATTCCTGAAATATGAATCTTCAATATTATGTATAGACCTTCTGAAGCCTTTATCAGGTACAATAAAGACAAGACCAGCCCGTTTTGTACCAAGGTGTGAATGATAGTCTGTTCCATAAAAAACATCCTCTACACAATCAGATTTTGAAATTACACCAAAAAAACCACCCATATGTCTGTAATTTAACTAGTTAACAAATAAACGCTTTGTTGTAAATTTAATCATTGAATCGGAATTATTAAATATTATCAGGATATTATTATTTTTGCCCTCCCTGTAGTATATTTACTTTATATAAAAAAGGTAATAATGACAGAATCGAATAATTCAAAACCCCTGGAAAAGTTTTCCGGAAAGCTTTCACCATCAAATATGATCGCTGTAACCGGTGTTTTGGTAATCCTTCTGATTTTACTTGTTTTTATGTATTTCAGCCAGAATAATAAAATGGTGGAAATGGAAAGGGTTTTGACCGAAGAGAAGGATTCTCTTGCCAATGAGCTTAAGTCTATGGTCCATGCTTATGATACACTTAAAACCAATAACGATACTCTTCAGGCCGGTCTTAACAGGGAAAGGGAAAGGATAGTCCAGCTGCTATCGATAAATGCATCAAATGCACAGCTTATAAAAAGGTACAAAAGCGAGATTTCCACAATGAGGGAAATAATGAAAAGTTACATTGTCCAGATCGATTCTCTAAATACACGGAACAAAATACTTGTTGCCGAAAATACAGAGATAAAGCAGCAGATGAAGCAGGTACGTAATGCCAACACAGAGCTTTCAAAAGTAAAGGAAGCCCTTACCGACAAAGTTGAAATCGCTTCGGTAATACAGGCAAAAGATGTAGTCGCTGTACCTCTTAATAAAAAGAGAAAGGAAACTACCAGAATAAGTTTGCTAGATAAAATAAGAGTCTGCTTTACTCTTCGTGAGAATCCTATTGCAAAAGCCGGAGAAAAAGAGGTATTTATGAGACTTATACGACCTGATTCTCTGGTTATTACAACCAGCCCTGATAATCTTTTTGAATTTAAAAGAAGCAAGATAATTTATTCAGTCAACCGGATTGTTGATTATATTAATCAGGATATAGAGATGTGTATCTATATGGATAATACGGGTGATTTCATAGTTGGCACCTATAGTGTTGAATTGTACCTTGAGGATAACATTATCGGCAAGACCACTTTTATGCTCCCGAAGAAATAGCTATTCTTATTAGGGCATCATAAACTCAGCAATTATGTTGTCGGAGATCAATTTGCCCTGGTTGGTTAGGATCAGGTACTTACCTTCTTTTTTCATCAGTCCGTAATCTTTGAATTTCCCGGAAAGGTTGACAACATAATCATACCCTTCTTTTTCAAATAGCTTTTCTACATAATCAAGATCAATACCCCACATCGTTCTTAGCGAAGTCATAATATACTCATTGAATCTTGTCCTGTTGTCAAGCTCTTCCTTCTCAAAGAATGGTTTTCCGGAATTTATGGACTTAATATATGCTTTTACATCACTGATATTCCACTGCCTTGAATAACCGTTGAATGAATGGGCAGAAGGACCTATCCCCAGATAATTCACCTGTTTCCAGTAATTTGAATTATGCTTCGAAAAAAATCCGGGCTTTCCGAAATTTGAAATCTCATAATGTATAAATCCCGCGTTTTCAGATTTTTCTATTAAAATATTGAAAAACGAAGTGCTTTCATCTTCTTCTATCTCCTTTATTGACCCCTTCTCAAGCATCTTCCAGAAGACGGTTCCCTTCTCAAACGTAAGATGATATGCAGAAAGATGTTTTATGTCAAAAGAAAAAGAAAAATCAAGATTCGAGGACCATTCATTTATACTCATACCGGGAATTCCGTAGATAAGATCAATGGTTATATTTTCAAATCCTGCCTTAAAGGTTTCTCTAAGAGCATTTTCCGCCTGTGCCGAATTATGTCTTCTGTTAAGAAGTTTCAGATCTGCATCCCTCCAGGATTGTATCCCAAGACTGATTCTGTTTATGTTTATTTTCTTAATTCCTGCAAGATAATCGGGAGTAATGTCATCGGGATTCATTTCAATTGTAATCTCACAATTCTCTTCAATGCTGTATTGATTATGGATTTGTCCAAGAATCAGTTCCAGTTGTTTTACAGAAAGCAATGATGGGGTGCCTCCCCCAATGTATATAGTTGAGATCTTTTCATTTCCTAAATAATCACGCCTGGCTTCAAGCTCAGTACAAAGAGCAGAAATGTAATCGCTCTTGTCACCCTCATAAAGGATATGATAAAAATCGCAGTAAGAACAGAGTTTTTTGCAATAGGGTATATGAAGATACAGGCCTGCCATAATCGAAATTGTAACTTTGAAATTTATAAATTAATTATAACTTTTATACCTATTTTTGCCGCAAATATGAAAAATGATTAAGAAGTATAAATACTCCCTGGTTCTTTCCCTGATTATTCTGATCCTGAGCCTCAAAAGTGCTGATGATTTAAATAAGGTTCAGTTTCTTAACATACCTCACTTTGACAAATTTGCTCACTTCTGCATGTATTTTGCACTTATGTCGGTCCTTATTTATGAGACCTGGAGACATTCATTAAAAGTACCTAATGTAATGATGCTCGCTGTCATTCCTTTTATTTATGGTATTCTAATCGAGGTAATGCAGTCAACACTTACCACTACCCGTAACGGGAGTATTTATGATGCTGTTTTCAATACTCTGGGAATATTCCTGTCAATATTGGTCTGGATAATAATTCGGAGGGCTTACAGTGAGAAATTCAGATAGTTATACTTCCTGAAATGCTTGCTTTCACTACAAGGTCATTAATTGATTTACTTTTGAAAAGCAGAATTAGCTCTTTTCGTGTTTTTGCATAATCATCATGTATCGGGCATGGGTTTTTAGTCCGGTCAATACAGCGGCAGGGACCATTATGCATTATACAATCCGTAAAAGTATCTTCACCATCAATTGCAATTACTATATCGTAGAGTGTTATTGTTTTTGGATCTTTCAACATTGAAAAGCCTCCGTGCGGGCCTTTCATCGATTTAAGAATCTTTTGCTTTGCAAGCTGTTGAAGTATTTTACCAAGAAAGGGAGTAGGGAGATCCAAATCAGTTGAAATCTGTTTGATACCTATTTTCTCTCCGGTTGTTTTTTTTCCTGAAAGATAAATTATAGCCCTTATTCCGTACCTGCATGAGTTTGATAGCATTTTAGAACAATTTTAAAGGAATCTTATCTATTCTTGGTTTATGACGGCCTCCTTCAAATTCTGTTGTTAAAAAAGTCTTTACAATAAGGTATGCCTCCGATTCAGTAATAAACCTTCCTGGTAATGCACAAATATTAGCATCATTATGAGCCCTGGCTAACCGGCTAATCTCCTCATTCCAGCATAAAGCACTTCTGATTCCCTGGTGTTTATTAACAACCATATTAATACCATTGCCCGTTCCGCAAATGGAAATTCCCAGATCATACTCTCCGGCAGAAACTGCATCGGCAAGCGGATGACCATAATCAGGATAATCCACAGGCGGATCTGCATTGAAACAGCCAAAATCCTTTATGTCATATTTTTCTTTAATCAGAAATTTGACTATTTTTTCTTTCAGAAAAAAGCCGGCATGGTCGGATACGACAACTATCTTTTTCTTTTTCAAATTAATATTGTTTGTAGATCCTGATAATCATTGTACAAAATAATATAATTGCATCCTTTTAAGAAAATAATACTCTAATATCTTTTTAAACTTTGTGAAGAATTATAAACATCTGCTTTCTAGATAAAAATTCTTTATGGACAGACTCCCTTGAAAAGAATGTTAATAAGATGTATAAAACCTGTGGAGTATGCGATTCTTTTCATTTTTTATATATGAAATTTCGCTTTGTTTCTTAAAATTTATCTCTTCCGAAAAGTTTTTATGGAATTTATTCAAAATACAAACCTTTAATAAACAATTTAAAATATAATTTTGTCCACTTTTGTCTATCAACAATTTAGTATTAACGGTTGTTAATTATATCAGTAATGTTCTGATTATCAAAAATGGTATGTTTTTTGATTTGTTGAAAAGTTGTTTATTCAGTTTTAATGTTGATATGGGCAACATAAATCTGATAATTTTTTAAACACTATTAACAGGACATAAACAATATCATAAAAAATATTTATATAAAATTTTATTTCTATTGTGTTGTTAATAATTGTGCAAAACGGTATTTGAGACTTAAACAAAACAACTTTATTGATTAAGTTTATACCTTTAAATAATGTGAATGAAATGAAGCATCTTAAGGCTGAAGAATACATAGAAGGAATTAATAAACTGAGAGCTGAAAAGAATGCAATTATCCTGGCTCACTATTATCAGACATCAGATATACAGGATATAGCTGATTTTGTGGGAGACAGTCTCGCTTTGTCACAGAAAGCAGCCTCCAATGAAGCTGATATTATACTTTTTGCAGGTGTAAAATTCATGGCTGAAACAGCTAAAATTCTTGCTCCTGATAAAAAAATACTTCTTCCGGATATAAATGCCGGTTGTTCTCTGGCTGATTCATGCAGGGAAGAGGATTTTAAGAAATTTATTGATGATAATCCTGGAAGGACTGTTGTTACTTATGTCAATACAACTGCTGAAATAAAAGCATTGTCGGATATTATTTGTACTTCAAGCAATGCAATTCAGATAGTTGAGTCATTGCCAGAGAAAGAAAAGATCATTTTTGCTCCTGACCGAAATCTTGGAAACTACGTTCTTAACAAAACAGGAAGAGATATTATAGTATGGAATGGAGCATGCCATGTGCATGAAGAATTCTCTCTGGAAGCAATACTGAAATTGAAGAATGAATATACTGATGCAAAACTGATAGTACATCCTGAATGTGAGCTGCCAGTAAGAATGGTTGCGGATTATATCGGATCAACTTCTTCACTTTTAAAGTATTCAAAAACAGATAGTGCAAAAATCTATATTATTGCAACCGAGGTCGGAATTATTCATCAGATGCAGAAGGAAAATCCCGATAAAAAATTTATTCCTGCACCTCCGAAAGATTCTACCTGCGGATGCAGCGAATGTAATTTCATGAAACTTATTTCACTTGAAAAGATTTACAACTGTTTAAAAACAGAAGCACCTGAAATCGATTTAGACAGCGAAATAATAATTAAAGCCAGAAAACCTATAATTAGAATGATGGAGATATCAAAGAAACTTGGATTATAACTTATGCAGAGGATTATTGCTTTTCTTTTATCAGTTTTATTTTTTAACCTTTTGTCTGCCCAGAATAGCAATTCAGACAATAAGGATGGTTATCATGTTTTCAAATATCCTAATGGCTCTGTTTCAAGCGAAGGGATATTAAAGGATGGAAAGCCTGATGGATTCTGGAAAAGCTATTTTGTTACAGGTATTAAGAAATCAGAAGGAAAAAGAACAAATTTTTTACTTGACAGCATCTGGGTATTCTTTGACCAGGCAGGAGATACAACAGAAAAAATAAATTATCTGCTTGGTAAAAAGAATGGCTGGTATTTTAAATATAAGAAAGATCCTTCAAAAGGAGTTTACATATGGTCCAAAGAACTCTTTGCAGGAGATAAAAAGGAAGGTACGGCTTATATATTTTATCCTGATGGGAAAATACAGCAAACATTTTTATATAATGGTGGCAAAAAAGAAGGACTTTCAAGGGAATATGACAAAGAAGGAAATATTATAACTCTCCTTGAATATAGCAAAGACTTCCTCGTAAGCCGCGAACGTATAAACAGAACCGACAGCAAAGGTCTTAAGCACGGCGAGTGGAAAGAGTTTTATCCCAACGGAAACATTAAGTCAGAAAAGACATTCAGAGATGATCTTATGCATGGTTATTACAAGGAATATGATAACCGGGGAAAACTAATACTTACCATGCTTTATGAGAATGGATCCATTGTAAAATCAAGTGTTGAAGATGCTCCTGATATTGAAATAGTTAATAAATATGATTCAGATGGAAAACTGATCTATAGCGGACCATACAGAAATAATGTACCTGTTGGAGTACACAGAGATTACGGAAAAGATGGAAAAGTTACAAATGCCTACATATATAACGATAACGGACTGCTTTTGTCTGAAGGCATAGTTGATGAAGCAGGAAATTATAACGGTAAATGGAAAGATCTATACCCTGACGCTAAAACAATGGCTGAGGGCCAGTATACTGATAACAGGAAGACAGGAGTATGGAGATTTTATAATAAAGCCGGTAAAATTGAACAAACAGGTTCATTTAACGCTGGTAGACCTGACGGACTTTGGAAATGGTATTACGAAAACGGTCAGCTTCTCCGGGAAGAAGAGTATTTTCAGGGCAGACGAGATGGTGCCAGCAGTGAATATTCCGAAACAGGAGAAATAATTACCCAGGGTCAATACCTTGATAACGAAAAGAATGGAGACTGGAAGCATAAATCGGGAGATTATACGGAGGAAGGAAAATATATTACAGGTCTGAAAGATGGAGTATGGAAAGGTTATTATCCTGATGGTGAATTGAAATTCAAAGGTAATTTTATTCAGGGTAATCCTGATGGAGAACACAGGTATTATTATGAAAATGGTAAATTAAGGGAAGAACAGTATTTCCAGATGGGAATAAGGCAGAAAACATGGAAAAAGTTTGATGAGGAAGGAAACGCATTGCTGGTCATAACTTATAAGGATGATGTTGAAACATCAATTAATGGTGTAAGAATAAAACTGCCGGAAAGTGATACAAAACTTATTAAGTAGGAATACCAGATGGAAGATAGCCTAGATCTCAGAAAAGAAATTATCTCTGCAACTGACAAGGAGTTTGAGAAACAACTGAGGCCATTGAGCTTCAGTGATTTTAAGGGACAGAAACAGGTTATTGAAAATCTTGAGGTTTTTGTTACAGCAGCAAAACAAAGAGGAGAATCCCTTGATCATGTTCTGCTCCACGGACCTCCGGGGCTTGGAAAAACTACCCTGGCAGCTATTATCAGCAATGAACTCAAGGTAAATATGAGGGTAACTTCCGGTCCTGTTCTTGACAAACCCGGAGATCTTGCCGGACTTCTTACAAACCTGCAGGAAGGAGATGTTCTTTTTATTGACGAAATACATCGGCTGAGCCCAATAGTTGAGGAGTATCTTTATTCAGCAATGGAAGATTTCCAGATCGATATAATGATCGATAAAGGACCAAGCGCAAGATCTGTTCAGCTTACCCTCAATAATTTTACCCTGATCGGCGCAACTACCAGATCTGGTCTTCTGACAAGTCCACTCAGGGCCAGATTCGGAATTAAATTCCATTTGGAATATTATGATCATGAGATTCTTACAGGTATAGTAAAAAGATCAGCAGGGATATTGAACATAAAGATTAATGAAAGTGCAGCTGTTGAAATTGCAAGACGATCCAGAGGAACACCAAGGATCGCAAATGCATTACTTAGACGGATCAGGGATTTCGCCCAGGTTAAAGGATCAGGTGAAATAGACATCGATATAACCCGGTATGGACTTAAAGCCCTTAATATTGACCAGCATGGTCTTGACGAAATGGATAACAGAATACTTTCTGTGATCATAGATAAGTTCAGCGGCGGACCTGTAGGACTGACAACTATAGCAACTGCTGTTGGAGAAGAAAGCGGAACAATTGAAGAAGTTTATGAACCCTTCCTTATTAAAGAGGGGTATTTAAAGAGAACACCCCGTGGCCGTGAAGCAACAGAACACGCTTATAACCACCTTGGAAAAACATTAAAACATCCGGGAACCGGGTCTCTTTTCTGATATAAGAAAGAATTAATTGTAGACGTTGCTTATTTTTTCAAGACCTTTTGAGTCGAGAATTCTTATTTTTCTCCCGTTAAGTTCCACCAGCCTGTCTGATTTGAATTCGGATAGAAGCCTGATAACCGATTCCGTTGCAGTACCTACAATATTGGCGAGCTCTTCGCGGGTCAGGGATATTTTGAGATATTTATCATTATCTAGGCCAAAATCATTGACAAGGAGAAGGAGAACCTCGGCAAGCCGCTCCCTTACAGTCTTTTGTGCAATATCAGTAATGAAAGAATTTGCTTCCCCAAGCTCCTGGCATGCAAGCCTGATAAGGTCAAGAGCAAATGTTGAATTGGATTTAATGAACGAAATGAGGATTTCTGAAGGGATAAAACATACCTGGCAATCTTCTATAACTTTTGCAGAAGTGCATGCCAGTTCATTGCTGAGAACACTCCGGTAAGCAATAATATCACCTTTCTTTGCAAATCTTATAATCTGTTCTTTACCGTCAAGCCCTGTTTTAAAAACTTTGATTATACCATTATTTATACAGAAGAAACCGCTTATCCGGTTACCCTCCTGATAAAGAACGTCGCCTCTCTTATACTGCCTGAAGTCCTTTTCAAAATTTAAAATATCAGTTTCCTCAGCAGTCAGATTCCTGAAAATGCCTTCAGAATCAAAGGAGCATTTAGCACAAAGAGGAATTTGGTTTTCTTGCTGTTTCATCAAAGGATATATTTATGTTTTGATATAACGTTTAAATCATTGATTGTGTTCAATTATTCAGAGAGCAGTTTTAAACTGGTCAAGAAACCGGATATCATTCTCGAAATACAGTCTCAGATCGTTTACCTGATACTTTAGCATAGCAAGCCTTTCAATGCCCATACCAAAAGCAAAACCTGTAAATTTCCTGCTATCAATACTGCAGGCTTCAAGAACATTTGGATGTACCATTCCGCATCCTAATACCTCGAGCCAGCCGGTATATTTACATACATTACAACCTTTTCCACCACAAATCTTACAGCTCACATCCATTTCAGCCGAAGGTTCTGTAAATGGGAAATATGAGGGCCTCAGCCTTATCTCTGTATCTTTTCCGAATATTTCACGTGAAAAAAACAGAAGAGTTTGTTTGAGATCAGCGAATGATACATTTTCATCAATATATAATCCCTCAACCTGGTGAAATATACAGTGGGCCCTTGCAGAAATAGCTTCATTACGAAATACCCTTCCGGGAGATATGGTTCTTATCGGGGGCTTCTGGCTCTGCATTACCCTTACCTGAACAGAAGATGTATGTGTACGCAAAAGTATGTCCTCCGGACTGGAATCCTCCAAAGACAAACGTGAAATATAAAATGTATCCTGCATATCCCGGGCAGGATGTTCCGGAGCAAAATTCAGCTTTGTAAAGACATGATCATCATCTTCAATTTCAGGTCCTTCAGAAACAATAAAACCGATCCTGGAGAAAATATCTATAATTTCATTTCGTACTATGGATATAGGATGTCTTGAACCAAGTTGAAAAGGTAAAGCAGGACGGCTTAGATCAGAACCTTCTGTCTTTTCATCAGTATCAGCAAATGATGATTTTATGATGTTGTACCTGTCAAACGCTTCCTGCTTAAGCATGTTAAGTTTTTGACCAACTTCTTTCTTTAATTCCGGAGGAACATTCTTGAAATCTTCAAAAAGATCGCTTAAAAGACCTTTCTTGCTTAGGAATTTAAGCCTGAAGGATTCCAGTTCTTCATTATTTAGGGCTGAGAATGATCTTACCTCCTTTAAAAGATTTCCAATTTTTTCAAGCATTTTCTTCCTAATTTAATGCAAGTATAAATTATTTTCTCAGAACTTTTGTTTTTAGAATAGTTATATTATTCAGAGGTTTATCTGATGAATCGGTCTTTTCTGATGCTATTTTGTCAACAACATCCATTCCCTCTGTGACCTCACCAAACACTGTATATGTTCCGTCAAGTCTTGGTGTGCCGCCAATGGTAGTATAACTTATTCTCTGTTCTGGTGTAAATTTGAAATCGGGAGTATTAGTAAGATATCTGAACATTTTTCCGGAAGCAATCTCCTGAACTTCAGCATCAGTATAAGCAGAACCTGTTGATTTTAAACTGTCAGAAGTTTCGCGTATGAGAATATTAAATTTGCCCTGCTTTATCTGGCTGTTTATCCTTATTTCAGCATTGTTTAGTTCGTCATCAGTGTATTTTTTACCCTGGACTATATAAAATTGAGTGCCTGATGATCTCATATAAGGATTAATTTCATTGCCCTGACGGGCAGCAGCCAAAGCACCTTTTTTATGATATAATGAGGAATTGAATTCTGCAGGAATGGTATAGTTCTTAAGAGAATCAGGGATTAATTCTGAATTTGAACTTGTTAAGAGATCACCCGCCTGGATCATAAAGTCCTTAATAACGCGGTGGAATAAAATTCCTTCGTAAAAGCCTGAATTTACAAGTTTAATAAAATTATCTCTGTGGATGGGAGTTTCATCATATAGTTTTATTTTAATATCGCCTGCCCTTGTTTTAATAAGTACAATTGTATCCTCCCCTGCACCGGGTGTATTACAGGCTGTAATAATTATAATGAATATCAGGCTGATAAATCTTGCAAATTGAATGTTCATGAAATTAGTAAATTGGTTAATAACGTTCTGTAAATACGATTGCAAAGATATTTAACTTTGAGCGATAATGGAAAATTCTAATTTCCATTTAATATGTTTGTGCGATAAAATGAAATTAAGAGATTCATTTTATCATCAGAATTATATTTGCTGATTCTATTTAAGGTGAAGGAAGTTAAGAAACTGGCTGGTCAAACACTTATTTACGGACTGGGTACAATAGTTCCCAGATTCCTTCATTACGCGGTTTTAACTCCTTTTTATACAAGAATATTCACAAATACAAGTGATTATGGTGTTGTAACTGAATTATATGCATGGATGGTCGTTCTTCTTGTTGTTCTCACATATGGCATGGAAACAGGATTTTTCAGATTCGTCCAGAATAATGAAGAATCAGATAAAGTATATAACACTGCACTTATTAGTCTGTTTTTTACTTCCCTATTGTTTATAATTCTTGTAAATATTTTCATAAAGCCTGTTTCTGTAGTAATGAATTACAGAAATAATTATGATTATATAAGAATGTTTGCAGGTATAGTTGCCATTGATGCATTTAGTGCAATCCCTTTTGCCAGGCTGAGAAAGGAAAACAAGCCTTTGGTATTCAGCATTATTAAAATTCTGAATGTCATAATAACCCTTGGACTGGTTATATTTTTATTAAAGATTGCACCGATTATATATCAGAAAAATAATGGATGGTTCAAAAACGTTTATAACCCTGACTATAAAGTAGGATATATTTTTCTGGCAAATCTTGTTTCCAGTGGGGTAACCATGCTTATGCTTTTACCTGTAATTCTGAAAGTAAGATTTTCATTTGATTTTGGATTATGGAGAAGGATGTTTAATTATTCTTATCCGCTTTTACTTGCAGGATTAAGCGGAGCTATAAATGATGCAATAGATAAGATACTTTTAAGGAGAATGATTGGAGAAGAGGAAGGACTTTCCATATTGGGTAAATATGGTGCTGCTTATAAAATTGGAGTATTAATGGCTCTTTTTATACAGATGTTCAGATTTGCAGCGGAACCTTTCTTTTTTGAGAGAGGTAACAGATCGGATGCAAAGGAAACATATGCTTTTGTGATGAAGTATTTTATTATACTAATGCTTATTGTATTCCTTGGAATTAATTTATATATATCAGGATTCCAGTATATTATTGGAAAAAATTACAGGGATGCAATTGTTGTGGTTCC
The DNA here is from genome assembly GCA_937864815.1 of uncultured Bacteroidota bacterium. Taxonomy (GTDB): domain Bacteria; phylum Bacteroidota; class Bacteroidia; order Bacteroidales; family VadinHA17; genus LD21. The sequence goes on along the minus strand of CALMJY010000301.1, from coordinate 414 downwards.
TATAATTAGTATGGCGTATCTAATGTATGGGATCTATATAAATCACAGTATATGGTATAAGCTTAATGATCTCACAAGATATGCAGTATATATTACTTTAATAGGGGCGGTGATAACTGTTTTAATCAATATTTTGTTCATCCCATCATTTGGTTACATGGCTTCCGCATGGGCACATGTAGCATCTTATGGATCGATGATAATTTTTTCTTTCATTTTCGCGGAAAAACACTATAAGGTGGATTATGAAATGAAAAAAGTCTTTTCATATTTTATATTGGCAATAGCAATGGTTTTGTTTGGATATTATTATGACTATAAAAGCATTGGTATGGAAATTGGAATAAATTCAATTCTAATACTTGTATTCATTGCATATGCTCAATACAAGGATAAAGTATTAACTGTTTTTTT
>CALMJY010000300.1 GCA_937864815.1 uncultured Bacteroidota bacterium | reverse complement strand
AATCACCCTTTTCTTTTTCATGCCAGGGGTTTTAGCATGGCAACGTTACCATACCAAGATCGTTTTGCAGAGTACGGGAAAAAAGGATTCTGGAAAAAATTCCTCCGCCATTATACTCTTTTACCTCTTCTACTGAAAGCGGCCTCATTATGCAACTTATTGAAATCTCATAGGGACGGCTGAAATAATATGTTTTTTCTGATTTTGAGTAAACGATGGGAGCTCCGCGTGACCTCAATTCATCAATCAATTCATATAAACTGGTCCTGCTTACACCAAGCTGATAAGCAAATTCAACAGGGGCACCGGTTCTTCTCTGACTCATAAGTCGGTAAAACTTTTCGATGCGGTCAAGCTGATTAAAGACTTTCATAGTAGCACGGGTATTTAATTAAACATTCTGAATGATTTCAATATTCTGGTGATTCCACATCTCCCTGAAATGCCCTTCCGAAACAGATAATTCCCTGAATGTACCTTCCTGCACTGCATTGCCTTTGTCCAGAACAATAATCCTGTCTGCCATGCTTATTGTTGATAGACGGTGCGCAATAACTATTACCGTTTTCTTTTCATCACTCATGAGATTTATTGTGTTCTGTACAAACTTCTCCGCAACTGAATCAAGCGATGATGTTGCTTCATCAAGTATCAGTATCTCCGGATCACGGTAAAGAGCCCGGGCAATGGCAATCCTCTGTTTCTGACCTCCTGACAGGTTAGATCCGTTTTCTCCCAGCCAGGTCCTGAAACCATTGGGCAGACTTTCAATAAAATGTGTCATGCCCAGCTTTTCACAAACACTGAGGACCTTATGCATATCGGGATTTATCTCCCCAACTGCTATATTCTCAATTACATTACCGGCAAAGAGATCAATCTTCTGCGGTACAACAGAAACAACCCTCCTGAGGGATTTTTGTGTAAAATGAAGGATATCAAACTGTCCAATTTTTATATGCCCGCTCTGGAGCGGATAAATATTCTGAATCAGTGAGACAAGGGTCGTCTTTCCTGATCCGCTCTCACCAACTATAGCGGTGATTTCCCCTTTTTTCAGTCTGAGATTGAGTGATTCAAACACCTCCACCCTTGTTCCGTACCTGAATCTTACATTCTCAAAAGTGATATCCCCAACCATATCAGGCATCAGCTCAATCCTGTCTTTTTCATTATCCGTTTCAAGATCAAATATTTCGAACAACCTGTCTGCAGCTATTCGGGCATCCTGAAATGATCTGTTGAAACCGATTATGCTTGTTACAGGAGCAGTAAAATAACCTGTCACGGCATAGAATGATAAAAGCTCTCCCGGAGTGATTTCCGTTCTGATTACGAAACCGGTTCCGGCCCATAACAAAACAAGCACGATTATTTGAGTTACAAAAGCGGATGATGTATTGGAGAATATGGAATTCAACCCTGATTTATAGACGGACTCCAGGAGTGCTACAAATCTGGTTTCGGTTTTAAAATTTGAAAAGTCTTCGAGACTGAAACGCTTTATGGTAGATGCGGAATTCAGCGATTCAACAAGCTGTGCTTCCAGATCTGCCCCGCGTTCCATAACCTTCCTCTGAACTTTTTTATTCAGCCTGTCGTAAAGCCAGTAAATGCCAAAATAGAAAGGCACTACCATAAGCATAATTACAGCCAGCTTCCAGAAAAAGGTGAACATCATTATAAATGAAACAATAAGGATAAATACATTCAATACAAGGTTTATCGATACGTCATTTATAAATACTCTGATTTTTACAGCATCACCTATTCGTGAGATTATCTCCCCTGTCCGCATATTATCAAAAAATGTCTGTGGAAGCCGAAGCAGATGCTGATAGTATCCAAGGATCAAAGATGAGTCTATCCTTTGGCCTGTTTTGAGCACAAACAGATACTGGAAAAGACTCAGAAATAATCGGAAAACTATGATCACAATCATCGCAATACCAAGAAGATTCAAAAGATTGATATTCCCTCCGGGTATTACATGGTCAACCAGTTTCCCGACATATAGTGAAGTTGCAAGTCCGAGAACAGAGAAAACAAAGGCCCCGGTAAGTGATTGCAGTAGTATAAAACGATTTGGTTTTATAAGCTGCCAGAGTCGTTTAGACACGGAGATCTTATCATCTCTGATGGTAAACCTTTCACCTGGAGCCATTAGGACGAGGATTCCTGTCCACATCTTTCTGAACTCGTCATGAGTGAGTTTATGGATTTCCCCGTCAGCCGGATCCATTATTTCAATGAAATCATCTGAAGTCCTTACTAATACTATATAATGGTGCAGTATTTCTTTTATTACAACATGCGCAATTGCCGGTTTGGGAATCTTAAAAAGACTATCAAAATCACCCCTTACTCCTTTTGCAAGAAAACCCATTCCGGAAGCTGCCTCAATAAGCCCCAGAATGTTGGTCCCCTTCTTATCGGTACCTGCTAACTGCCGGATCCTTGAAACAGGAATGCGGACTTTGTAATAAGCTGCCACTGAAGCCAGGCAGGCAGCTCCGCAATCAGTAATATCCCGTTGTTTAATCCTTATCTTCATTCTTTATCAGACTTCTGCTTTATAATAAGGATTTAACCATTTATCAATCTTATCGAATAACAGGTTAAACAGCGATCTCCTTGTGATAACGATCCTTGCATTAATGCTCATTCCCTTTTTCAGACTAGCCATTGTACCGTCCTTAAGTGAGAGTGTTGTCTTTTCAGGTTTGCATTTTATCCTGAAATAGGCATTTGAGGCTTCATCTACAATCATGTCATCTGATATCTCAGTAATGCTGGCATCAAGTAATCCCCATTCATTGTAGTGGAGTGCATCAATCATTATCCGAACCCTCTGGCTTCTGTTCAGTAGTCCTATATCACCGGGATTAATAAAACAAGTGGCAATGAGTTCTCCCTCAGGGGATATCTCTGCTACAGCCTGGTTCTGCCCTACAATTGTACCTTTCTGAATATCCATACTCTGGATAATCTCTCCTTCTACCGGGGCAATCAGGATCCTGTTATTCAGCTCCTCCTCACAATGCTGAATCTCGGCATTAAGAGTATTTGAATCATTCCTCCTCTGCATCAGATCTGAATGCCATAAAGTTTTGTGATATGTTATAATCCGGCTAAGGTTTTCCTCTTCTGACTTAAAACTGAAAAGACTTTTTTCAAATTCAGAATCAGGAATAAGCTTCGTTTCATAAAGTACCTTGTTCCGGTCATGCTCAGCTTTTATTCTTTGATAAGTCTGATATTCAATATTCCGCAGCTTAAGCATATTGGAATATTCAATAAAATATCTGTCGGTCCTGAAAAATGAATCATCTAAAATGATTTCCGGATTATCGATTGTGTTTAGTTTTTCAAGATCAGAAATAGCAGATTCATTCTCAGCAAGCCGATTCTCAAAGGCTGCTTTCTGAGCTCTTATTGTTTCAGAGTCAATAATAAGAAGGGTATCTCCTTTTTCAACCTTTACTCCGTTTCTTATGTGTGAATATGAAATTTTTCCATGGAACGGTGTGATTATCTTCTGTTTCTCAATGTCTGACTGGATAAAGCCCCTGGCCTGAACAGATACATCGACATAAATAAAAGGGAGTACAGAGATACAGCCTGCTACAAACAGGATTATAATCAGATAAATTATCCTGCTGCGTGTGGAGATTTTAATAAGATAGCTCTCCAGCGTATAATCTGAAAGGTTAGAAGGGATTAGTTCCATAGGTTGTTCGAGACATATATTATAGCACAATTTCAGGTCTCAGGTTTTACATGCAGCAGACAAATTTCCTACTCTGACTTCCCGCGTTAGAAAATCAACAGCACTATTTACATTTTAATCACAAAAACGGAAAGAACAGGTTTGCTTCAAATTATCTCACTAGCTTCAAGTATATGTACATGTCGGAAGTGGCAGTTTCGTGACAATGATTTTCAGACTTTTTTTGAATAAATTCTAATTTAGAATCCGTCTAAATTAGATACAGGATTATAGTATTGATTTTATGATAATTATGATTTTCTTACCAAGGAGTTTGCACTGAGTTTCACAGAGTGAGAAAAAAGAAAAGCCCGTCTTTCTAAGGGCCTTTGCTTCATCAATGTAAATTTCAATTATCTATTTAAAACCCACCCCTGACCCCTCCCAAGAGGGGAACTAAATCCCCGATCCCATCGTCGTGCGTCGTGTATCAAACCGTTGCGCCCTTGTGCCTCTGCGCCATTGAGCCATTGCACAATCATATTATCGCTCCGGCCCACAACATTTCCAGAAATTCCTTCCATGGCAAAATCAGGATATTATCTATCTTGCGGGGATTGGGATCCATACTTACTACTATCGACTTCCTGACTTTATACTCCTCTCCGAAACTTTTCAATCCTTTCAGATGACGTGAGTTAACCATTCCTGATGATTTTACCTCTATAGCAACCTGATTATCGCCCAGAATAAAATCCACTTCAAGCTGAGATGCCGTCCTCCAGTAACTTATCTGATAATTCAAATCTGAATAGTGACTGTGAGAGTATAATTCATGATAAATGAAATGCTCAAACGCTTTCCCGAAGGCTTCACTTCCCGGTTCAATCCGGCTTCGTTTCAACAGGAAATTAGCTATCCCGACATCAAAATAATAGAATTTCGGAGCCAGGATGACTCTTCGCTTGGGATTTTTCTGATATGAATTCAAAAACCTGCCGGTCATGGTGTCCTCAAGAATCTGGTAATATTCCCTGATTGTAGGAGAGCTCACACCGCATTCTGAAGCTATATTAGAGTAATTGACCATTTCACCATTTGAAAAAGCAGCAGTCTCAAGAAATTTTGAAAAGGAAACAACATTCCTGATCCTTGCCTCAGCCTGAATCTCATCCCTCAGATAACTACCGATATATGACGAAATCAATTTCGAAGGATTATCAGAATTATAATGGCGTGGCAATAAACCGTTATTCAAAGCTCTGAGGAGATTAAATTCAGGAATTTCTGCAGAAACAAGAGGATAGAGTTCGTTTCTCACAGCCCTCCCCCCTAATAAATTACCTCCGGAACGCAGGATTTTTCTTGGACTGGAACCGCTCAGAATAAACTGAATATTCCTGTTTACAATAAGCCATTGAATATCATTCAGCAATGAGGGAATCCTTTGAATTTCATCAATGATCACAGGTCCTGAACGGTTGGATGCTTCGATTATTTCTTTAAGAAGCGAGGGATTACCTATAAACCTGTTATATTCTGAAGCCAGCAAGAGATCAAAATAAAGGCATTCAGGGAATAGTTTCTTAAGCAAAGTACTTTTCCCGGTCTGCCTTGCGCCCCATAAAAATGTACTTTCCTTACCCAGCCCATTAAAATACTGCTTCCTTAAATACATGATATTTTAATACTTTACTTTTAATTATCATGATATTCTAAAGTACAAATATACGTTTATAATTTATATCCTTATCTGGTAAATGGTTTTTTCCTTAGGTTATTATTAATATAAGGCGTCGGGCGTCGGGCGTCAAACCGTTGAGACCTTGCACCATTCTTTACTTTAATTTGTAATCTTGTTTAGCCTGTGGATCGCATACAACGGTAAGTTAATGAGCCAGTCCTGTTTTCGGTAATCAGACATCGATGTCCGGACTGACATTTCCGGACTGAATTTTTCAACATACACTTTTAAACTCTTGGCCTGTAGGTTCTCCTCAGCCTTAACTTCCAATGGTATTATTTTTCCTTCTGTCTGGAGGATGAAATCAACCTCTGCAGTTGACCGTTCGGCTGACCAGTAAAAAATTACATATTCATCACAACTGATCAGCTGCTGTAAAACATACTGTTCAGTCAATGCTCCTTTAAATTCGGAAAAAATCCTGTTTCCTTCAAGAAGTGTCCTGGGATCAATATCGCCCATTGCTGATAATAATCCAATATCCGAAAGGAACAATTTGAATGAACTCCTGTCTTCATAGGCTTTGAGTGGAATGGCTGGTTTTGACACCCGGCAAATCTTATGAACAAGACCACAATCAATCAGCCATGAAAGTGCAATCTCGTAATCCTTTGCTCTCGATCCTTCCCTGATTATTCCATAAATAAATTTACGATTCTCCTTCGCTAACTGAGCAGGTACGGAATTCCACACCATACGAATACGTGGGACAATTTCTTTTGGAGTATGTTTTGAGAAATCATGCTCATAGGCATTAAGAATCTGGTTTTGAATGTCTCTTACTTCATTGTAATTACCGTTCTGACTGAATTTCAATACAGCTTCAGGCATTCCTCCTACAAAAAAATATTGACGTAAACGGTCAATATATTTAGGTTTAAAAGTGGTAAGTAACTTCCAATCCCCGGTTTGAAGCAACTCAATAAGTTTAGTCTCTTCAATTGCTTCAAGAAATTCCGGGAATGACAATGGATATAAATCCATAAAAATGACTTTTCCAACAGGGAAAGAAATATCAGAATGTAAGGCCACTCCTAGCAATGATCCTGCGGATATCATATGATATTCCGGTGCATCTTCCTGAAAATATTTCAAAGCTGTCAGAGCCTCAGGAATCTCCTGTATTTCATCAAATATCAATAATGTATTCTCAGGATTGATTGTCAGACCTGATTCAGCCTGTAGAGCCAATATGATCCTTTTGATGTCAAAATCATCAGTAAACAAAGATTTCAATCGCTTATTCTGCTCAAAATTGAGGTATACAGTCTGACTATACTGGGTTCTTCCAAATTCTTTCATCAGCCATGTTTTGCCAACCTGTCTGGCTCCTCTGATGATTAGGGGTTTCCTGGAAGATGAATCTTTCCACGCTATTAATTCTGCTAATTTTGTCCTTCTCATAGCCCGTTTTTTACAAAATTACATTTTTTCAAATGACTTTATGTAGATCTATTACATTTTTTCAAATGACTTTTGCAAAATATCTGTTGTGCAAGCTTACCGGAACTTACACAAAGGCACAATGGCGCATCGTCACAAGGGCACAAAAGGTGTTACGACAGTTGTAGAAGGCGTGGTTAAAAAGAAAAGCCCGTCATGATGACGAGCTTTCTTATATTTAAATTGGAAATTATTGTTATAACTGACTAACCCACCCCCACCCCTCCAGGGAGGGGAGAAGCCCTTGAGCCGTTGCGCCCTTGCGCCGTTTAATGCAACAACGTCACATCTCCCACCTTCTTGAACGGCTGGCCGTTGGCGTACTTGCCTTCCACGTACCAGATATATACTCCCTGGGTACAGAGCTGGCCTTTGTAGTAACCGTTCCATGGGATATTGATATCATCGCTCTGGAAGATCAGCACTCCGAGCCTGTTAAAGATCTGCAGCTTGTAGTCGATCACTTTCTCCCTTATCGGCGGGAAGAAGAACTGGTCTACCTCATTACCACCTGTTGGCAGATCGCTGCGCTCAATAGGTCCATCCTTATTGGGTGTGAACACGGTAGAGAAGCGTACCTCTCCGGCCGGTTCAACGGTAACACCCGGCGAAAGGATAAACTTGTCAGAGCATATATTTCCGTTACCGTTATCCTTGTAAGCCCAGAGGGTAATATCGTACACGCCTGCCTCCATATACTTATGGAACGGCTCTTTCACTTTTGATGTATCACCATCACCAAACTCCCACAGGTAGGCATCGGCACCGGTACTAAGGTTATATCCCCTTACCTTTTCATCATTCACGAAGACAAAGGTCGGAGACACCTCGAAATAAGCCCTTGGTGTTGCAAATACCTTCACTACCTGATTCTTGCTCGATACTCCGCCCGGACCGGTTACAGTAAGTTCTACCCTGTAAATACCCGGTGTCTGATAGGTGTACTCAGGATTTTTCTCAGAAGAAATACTTCCGTCTCCGAAGTCCCATCTGTAAGTTGTGCCTGGTACATCAGTGTTGAGCGAAGTGTTGTTTATTGTAATTATCAGAGGCTCGCAACCTGAAGGTATCGAGTCGAAGTTGGCAACAGGAGGAGGCGGAAGAATCCTTACCTCATGACTGATACTGTCGGAACAGTTCGCATTGTTGACTTTCAGTACAACCTTAAATGTTCCCAGTGCTGTATAGGTATGCGAAGGATCTTTAACGGTGGAAGTAGTTCCATCACCAAATTTCCACAGGTAAGACCATGTGCCTGCATTGGTCTGGTTGGTGAATGCAACCGGATTACCTGAAGGATTATAAATCTGTGACGGCGGCACTGCATTGAACTGTGGCAGAGGTACAGGCATGACAGTTATTGTCATTGTTGTATCATCTGTACAGCTGTAGAATGAAGTGGTGGTCAGTTTCACGTTCAGAACCAAAGGAGCGGTCGTGAAGTTTGTATAGGTATGACTTGTTGTCTCGGTTGGTGAATAACCTGTTATACCGTCACCATACTCCCAGAAATACTTGCTTGCACCCGGTTTGCTTGTAAACGTAAGGGCTCTTCCGCTGCAGACAACGGTATCGCTCCTGGTAAATGCTGCATCTATCGCAGGGTAAATTGTTATCATTGAGATATACTCGTCGAAGCATCCACCCGGTGACCTCACCTTCAGTTTAACGTTGCTGTACTGGATTGATGAAGCAGATGTGTTCTTAAATACATGTACAGGATTGGCATTTACTGAGTCAAGTGGTGATCCGTCACCAAAGTTCCACCAGAATTTAGACAATCCGGTCATATCCTTTGTGAAGGTTACAGTGAGTGGTGTACAGCCATTCTCAACATCATGTGTGAATGTAGCATCCGGGCTGTCGACGGTCACTGCAACATCATCAGAAGCAGTACAACCTTTGCTGTCTTTGACAGTATAGGTCAGGTTATAAGTGCCTGAAATGAGTGAGTTGAAGGTCGGCGACTGGATATCGTACTTGTTCAGCGGGCCGACATCACCGGTCCAGCGATGTGTTGCATACGGTGTGGTACCGCCGGTCGGATTGCCGTTTATTACCAGGTTGGTGCCGCCGCAGGTATTCAGATCTGTAGCGAAGAGGACAACCGGATTCGGATTGACAGTCAGAACAACGCCGTTCGTATTCACCGTGGTGCAGGCACCTATAAGTGCAAGACGATATTGCCTGTTATTAAAGGTTACAGGCGCATCAGCTATCGAAAGCTGGTTTGTAACTGATCCTCCGTAGTTGGCATCGTCAGCAATGTTGGCCCATGTTGCTCCGTTATCGGCGCTAACCTGCCATTGCATAGTCATATATCCCGTACCGTTGGCGATGAATGATGTGCTTCCGTTCTCGCATATCGCTTTTGCCAGAGGCTGCAGTGTTACTACTGGAGGACTGGTAACTTTCAGTCTTCCAAAATTGGTATATACAGGCACTCCGCACACTCCTGAAGCTTTAGCCCTGAATACCCAGTTATTGAATGAACCTGATGCATTGGTTATAGTGAGCGTTTTTGTCGTTGAGCCACTGAAGTTTGCATCATTGGATACATTGACAAATCCTCCCACTCCCTTGTTGACCTGCCACTGCCATGTGACACTTGTTCCGTCTGCATCAGCTTCCATTATTGTTCCGGCTCCGAAACAGATCGTAGTATCGGAAGGATGGAGCGTTATTTCCGGAGCAGTATTGACAGTAAGAACTGCCTGTCCTGATGTTGCAGGTGGAGCACAGCCTGATACCTCGACACGGTACTTGTAACCGTTCATGTCTCTAATGGCGCTCCATATAGAGAGTGTAGATGATGTTTCACCTGAATATGATCCTCCGCTTACCGGTGTGAATCCGGTTCCCTCATCAACATACCACTGGAATGAAAGGTCATCACCAACTGTTGAAACATCGAAGTTGACAACTCCGAATTCGCAGGTTGTGGCATTAACAGGATCAACTGTGACTGCCGGCAGACGTTTTACTTTTACTGACATTGTACCGACCGTTGTACTGCATAACCCTGTTGAAGTTGCAGTTATCGTTGCATTTCCGTAGAATGCAGGATCCCAGTTCATTACACCTGTGGCAGGGTTAATTGTTCCGGCTGCAGCAGGTGATACAGAGTAAACAATTGATGTGCTGTTTGTAGCCGTTGCCGTGTAAGTTTCATCAGGTGCATCCTGGCATACTTCAGGTGAACCTGTGGTGAAGCTTGTAGGTCCGGTAAGAGGATTAACAGTTACCACAAAGTTTGTCGGGGTGCCTGAACATGAATTTGCACTCGGTGTAACGATATAGGTAACAGTACCCGGTACAAGACCGGTATTGTAAAGTGTCTGGGCAATTGTTGTACCATTTGAAGGTGTTGCCCCCGTAACTCCACCGGTTATCGGACCTATCGTCCAGCTGAATGTAGCACCTGAAACCGAGCTTGTAAGTGCAATGCTGGTTGCAGTTGTGCTGCATATCGTGAGCGGACTCGAGGTTGTAACATCCGGTGTCGGATTGACCGTTACAATGATGTTCGATACTATGCCAGGACATGAATTGGCTGTCGGTGTTACAATGTATGTAACAGTACCGGCAGTTGAACCCGGGTTGGTGAGAACCTGAGAAATGGTTGCTCCGCCTGCAGCTGTTGCACCTGTTATGCCACCGGTAATTGTTCCGATGGTCCAGCTGAATGTAGTACCTGCAACACTGCTGTTAAGTGCTATGTTGGTGCTGGAAGCGCTGCATATCGTTGTGGAGCCCGTGTATGTTACGTTAGGTGTCGGATTGACAGTGACAATTATGTCAACCGGTGCTCCCGCGCATGAATTTGCAGTGGGTGTTACCCTGTAGGTTACTGTACCTGCAGTTGTTCCGGGGTTGACCAGTATCTGTGCAATTGTCGATCCGCTTGAAGCACTGGCGCCTGTTACTCCGCCTGTTGTTCCTGCAATTGTCCAGCTGAATGAAGCGCCTGCAACATTGCTTGCAAGGGCAATATTCGTGGTAGCTGCACTGCAGATTGTTGTAGGACTTGCAGTTGACACATTCGGAGTCGGATTGACAGTTATTGTAAAGGTCTGTGCAGTACCGGTGCAAGTCACTGAACCGTTTGTAAAATTCGGGGTGACAGTTATAGTGGCAACCACTGGTACTGTTCCTGCATTGACAGCTGTAAATGCTGCAATATTACCCGAACCTGTGGCTGCCAGACCTATGCCCGGTGTGTCATTTGCCCAGTCGTATGTTGTAGTTCCTCCAGTGTTCGTTGTAGAGTAGTTTATGGCTGTTGTGTTTGCACCATTGCATACAACCTGATCGACAGGATCATTGACCTGTGCAGTTGGATTCACGGTAATTGTGAAAGTCTGAACAGGACCATCACAATCAACAGAACCGTTGCTGAGTCGTGGTGTTACAGTCACGGTTGCAACAACCGGTGAAGAACCTGCATTTGTTGCAGCAAATGCTGCAATGTTCCCGCTTCCGGAAGCCGCAAGCCCGATGCCGGGTGCCGAATTAGTCCAGAGATAAGTTGTTGTGCCTCCCGTTGCCGTCGTTGTGAAGGTATATGCTGATACTGTTCCTCCGTTACATACTACCTTATCGGCAGGATCATTTACCTGTCCTTTCTGATTTACAGTGATTGTAAATGTCTGTACAGGACCTGTACACGTCACAAGACCATTAGTGAAATGAGGTGTAACGGTGATAGTTGCAACAATCGGTGCGGTACCTGTATTGACTGCAGAGAAGGCTGATATGTTGCCATTTCCGCTTGCAGCAAGACCTATTGAAGGCAGGTCATTTGTCCAGGTGTAGGTAGTAGTTCCGCCTGTATTTACAGTATTGAACGTAACTGCCGATGTAAAGCTTCCATGGCATACAACCTGGTCGAGAGGATCATCCACCTGTCCTGTTGGATTCACTGTTATTGTGAATGTCTGTGAAGGACCTGAACAATCCTTGCCTGCATTATTGAATGTTGGCGTGACAACAATCGTTGCGACCACTGGAGCTGTTCCTGCATTTGTTGCAGCGAACGGTCCAATATTACCTAAACCTGTTGCAGGCAGTCCGATGCCCGGTGCTGAATTTGTCCAGGAATAGCTTGTGGTGCCTCCCGTTCTGTTTGTGACAAAAGTCACAGAAGTGCTCTGGGCATTGCAGACTATCATGTCAGCCGGATCATTCACCTGTGCTGTCGGATTGACAGTGATGGTAAAGGTTTTTGATGGTCCGCTGCATGTAACACTTCCGTTTGTAAACTGTGGCGTCACGGTTATTGTTGCCACAACAGGAGAAGTACCGTTGTTGACAGCTGTAAAGGCTGCTATGTTGCCCGAGCCCATGGCTGCAAGGCCTATGCTTGTTGCATCATTTGTCCATGAATATGTTGTGGTGCCAACAGTATTTACAGTGTTGAAAGCAACTGCTGTTGTCAGATCACCATTGCATACGACCTGCGGTGAAATATTATCTACCTGGGCTGTCGGATTCACTGTTATGGTGAAGCTTTGCGACGGTCCTGTGCAGGTTACCGAGCCATTGGTGTATTCAGGAGTGATGGTTATTGTTGCAACAACAGGTGCTGTACCTGCATTTACTGCAGCAAATGAACCAATATTACCTGTACCGCTGGCTGCGAGCCCTATGCCGGGCGCCGAATTAGTCCAGTTGTAAACCGTGCTGCCTCCTGTGTTATTCGTACTGAAGAAGACACCTGTGGTCATTGCCCCGTTACATACAACCTGGTCGGCAGGATCATTGACCTGTGCCGTCGGGTTAAC
>CALMJY010000299.1 GCA_937864815.1 uncultured Bacteroidota bacterium | reverse complement strand
TTTGTACCTGGTCTTTCACTGTACTTGAACATGTAGGCAAAATCATATACGGCCCATTCCATAAGTGAAAGGGATTCAAGATGATCCTCTGCTGTCTCCGTGCAGAACCCGGCTATCATATCGGTAGAAATAGCACAAGCGGGGATTATTCTTTTTATGGCGCTTACCCTGTCCATATACCATTCCCTGGTATATTCCCTGTTCATAAGTTTCAGTATCCTGCTGCTTCCACTCTGAGCCGGAAGGTGAATATGCCTGCAGATGTTTTCGTGACGGGCTATGGTATAAAGCAGCTCATCAGAAATATCCTTTGGATGTGAGGTGGAAAATCTTACTCTCAGCAAAGGACTTATTGATGCAACTCTTTCAAGCAACTGAGGGAATCCTGTTTCAGTGCCATCCTGTTTCCAGGAATAGGAATCTACATTTTGCCCGAGCAGTGTAACCTCCCTGTACCCGTTTTCAAAAAGCTCTCTGACCTCCCTGAGTATCGATTCAGGATCCCTGCTTCTCTCTGCGCCTCTGACGTATGGCACTACACAATAGGCGCACATATTATTGCAACCCCGCATTATTGACACGAATGATGAGACACCATTCTTATCCATCCTTACAGGTGAAATGTCGGCGTATGTCTCTTCGCGTGAGAGGAGTACATTCACGGCTTTGTGACCCTCTTCAGCTTCGGCGACCAGCACAGGCAATTCACGATAGGCATCGGGACCCACAACTATATCAACAAGCTTTTCTGTTTCAAGCAGCTTCTCCTTCAACCTTTCTGCCATGCAACCAATTATTCCGATTCTCAGTTCTTTATTCCTTTTCTTCAGGTGACCCATTTCTTTAAGCCGGCCCCAAATACGTTGTTCGGCATTATCCCTTATTGAACAGGTATTGATCAATATCAGTCCGGCTTCTTTTATCTCATCTGTTGTTGTAAAACCGGAATCCCTGAGAATCGATGCAACAACTTCACTGTCAGCGACATTCATCTGACAGCCGTAGGTTTCGATATATAGTTTTTTGCTCATTCCTTTATATTTTATTTATTGGCACAATGGCTCAAGGGCTCAGTGGTGTTATTATCGCGGCGATATCTCCTGCTTTTGCGCCAGTGCGCATTTGTGCCTTTGCGCCACTGTGCCATTCAGCAGGTCACAAATCTAAGAACTCTTATTAAGGTTTGAAAGAATTATTTAAATTTGCATGTTAAGAATTAATCTTCTGTTTTATGTCAGGTCACAGTAAATGGTCAACCATTAAAAGGAAAAAGGGTGCGGCCGATGCAAAGAGAGGGAAGATCTTTACCAAAATTATTAAGGAGATTATTATAGCTGCCAAGGAGGGAGGAGCTGATCCTGAATCTAATGCCAGACTGAGGCTTGCAATACAGAATGCCAAAGGGGCCAACATGCCAAAGGATAATATAGAAAGAGCAATTAAGAAAGCTACCGGCGCCGACGCAGCAAGCTATATTGAAACAACATTTGAAGGTTATGCCCCCGGTGGAATAGGGGTTTTTATTGAATGTCTGACTGATAATAATAACCGTACCGTAGCAGCAATCAGATCAGCTTTTAACAAATATGGCGGTAACCTTGGAACAAACGGATCGTTGAGTTTTCTTTTTGACCGCAAGGGTATTTTCAACCTGAAAAATGAAGGATTATCTCTTGAGGACCTTGAACTTGAAATGATAGAGGCCGGAGCGCAGAGTATAGATACTGACGGAGATACTGTTACGATTACCTGTGCAAAGGAAGACTTTGGCAGTGTTAACAGAAAGCTTGGTGAACTGGGTCTTGAAACTGAGGAAGCAGGCCTGAAGAGGATTCCCAATGATCTTAAAAAACTTGATGTTGATTCGGCTAAAAAGGTGATGAGGTTTATCGAAATACTTGAAGATGATGATGATATTCAGTTCGTCTATCATAACCTCGAGATGAC
>CALMJY010000298.1 GCA_937864815.1 uncultured Bacteroidota bacterium | reverse complement strand
GAATATGCGTAGCCAGTACAGACTGGTATGCGGCTGACAGGGTTTCAGTGGAGCTTATGGGGATCGACTTCGGGATTGTCGGGTGGTTAAATTACTGCGCCCAGAGCGGCCTTGGTGAAGCAGACCTGAACAAGATTGAAATTGTAGGGGAGAGAATAAGTGATCACATCAGGAAGTACAAGCTTCATGAAAATATAGATCAGCAGTTGTTATGGATGAAACCTGTTGTATAAATCAGATCCAATTACACCCCGAAATTCTCAGAATGAATCTCTGCCCTGGAACTGGATAAAAGATGGGCAAATCCATAGGCAGGATTTGATTATAATCGGGTTAAAACGGTGAAGAAAGCACCTGAAATATATAGAATGCAATCCTTACGATGAATTACAAAATTATTATACAAGGATAGGAATATATTTTGAATTAAGATACTGATCCTGATTTCCGGTTCAGGACTATGTCTGTACCGATTATATTATTACAATTGTGAACTCAGGAATATTCTGTTACCTGAACAATAAAATCTATTCTGACAGAATAGAATTCCACATTCTTTCATGTTCAGCCTGGTATTTTGCTTCCATACTGCTGAATATCTTCTGAAATTCAGATTTATTCCGTAAACTGTCATATATTGGTGAATTTTTCATATCTGTTAAAAGAAAAACAGGACAGACTTTTATATCAGAGAAATCCTTTAAATGTTTAAAAGCCTTTTCATACTCTCCTTTGAGTGAATACATTATTCCAAGATCGAGGTCGGCATATCCCCATGAAGAGTACCATCTTCCATACTTAAGAGATACCTCACTGAAACGTTTCTGTTCACTGAACCATTTTTCTGCCTCATCCTTGTAACCGCACTGCAGGTATACAAAGGCCACAGGATTCATTATACCGGACTGGAATTCTCCAAGGGTATCAAGTATTCTGGTATACTTCCTGAAATACTTCAAAGATTCTTTATATTCTCTTCTGAAGAGATATGATTGTCCGAGAATTAACAAAGATTCCTTTTTGTTTGTATCCATTGAATGGCTTTTCAGGGCTAACTCCACCGACTTTTCGAAATTGCCATTTACCATCTCAAAATATGCCAAATGGTTTATATAAATCATAGAATCATTTTGCAGATCAAATGCATCATCAAAATATTTTCGGGCCCGGTCAGGAAATCCTGCAAAATTACCTAAGACAATACCCATCCAGTAGAGAGTTGCTGAAAGCTGCTCTCCACGCTCGACGTCTGCAGCTTTACGGTAATAATTTAACGCCTTCCGGTAATCTGCATAAAAATTGTTCCACAGATAAATGTCTGCGAGCACGTAGTAAGTAACCCAGTAATCAGGGTTTATTTCAATCGATCTGTTACATTCACGTATTGCTGCTTCTGGCCTCCCGGTCAATGAGAAATATTCAGCTCTGCCCAGGTAACCAGGCCAGTAGTTACGATCGAATTTAAGAGATTTATTTGCCAGAATCAGGAGAGAATCCTGGTAGTTTTCCGAATAAAAGGAGGAATAATAATTTCTGAATTTAGACACAATGAAGAGTCCGCTGTACGCAAGTGAAAAAGTTGAATCCAGATCAAGCGCTTTCTTAAATAATACTTCTGCCCTCTCATATCTGTTAAGCAAACACTCATTATAACCCTTTAAATAATAATCATATGCACTCAGACTATATGTTGGTATTTTATCCATGAGTTTCCTCTCTTCTGGTGTAATTGTGACCTTAAGTTCGGAGGCAATCGTTAATGCAATTTCACTCTGGATGCTGACTATATCACTTGTCTCCAATATTTCCCGCTCATAAGATTCGGCCCAGACATGCATATCATTTTTTACCTCAATCAACTGAATACGAAGCTGAATTTTATTACCGAATTTCTGACAACTGGCTTCCACCAGGTATTCCGAGTCAAGCTTTTTGCCTATTTCAGAAACAGGAAGAATAGTTTCACGGAATTGTTCGACAGATGTCCGGGAAACAACTCTGAGATTATTAATTCTGCTGAGGTTTGTGAGAATTTCCTCCATCAGACCGTCAATGAAATACTGATCTGCCTGATTGCTGCTGAGGTTTTTAAAAGGCAGGACAGCAATTGAAATTTTCTTCTTTTCTTCATTATGGGATTCACTTAAGAAAAGAAAATAGGATACAATTACAAGTAGCAGGATGAAAAAGGTTAATGATATATAGATCACGGTTTTATTCTTCCGGTTGGGTCTGATTCCCTGATGTTGGCTCAAAGAGGACGATTCTTTTAACTTTGAATTATTATTGAGATCATTTTTGATATAGACAAGCTTTTTTTTCAATTCCCCGGGAGGATATCCATAAAATTCATGAAAACATTTATTGAAATAGGTAGGACTGCTGAAGCCAGTTTTGTATGCTACCTCAGAAGCTGTAGAATCTTCGTTTGAAAGAATCTCAAAAGCCTTTTGGAGACGTACTTCCCTTATAAACTGACTGATTGTTTTACCTGTTACCGACTTCAGGATTACCCTTATTTTTCGTTGGCTTAAACCTGCTGCTTTTGAGAGTTCATATGATCCGAAATTTTCATCCCTGATGTTGAAAAGGACTATCTCAGTCAGTCTTTTAATCAATGTAAGGTCCATGCCCGGATTTATGAAATTACCTGTGACGAGTGTTTTCGTATTTGTAATGCTCTGGCAGAGAAGTATAATATATGAAAATAATTCGATTCAGGACAAAAAATTGCAAAAAATAAGCTGAAAAGTGTAAGTTTTTTTCAAAAAACTGTTATGTAACCATGTTAATCCAGGCAGAACTTTGCAGAACAATCAGACACGAATGTTAAACTAAAACCATCTTGTATGAGAACTTTTAAAATTATTATTCTTTTAGCTTTTGCTTCCCTTTGCCTGAATGGTTCAGGACAGACTATCCAAAAAACACTAATCTGTACCCTGACGAATTATGATTATTCTTCCCTGAATCCTGTTATAGGCATAGTAAGTGGCACTATTGAAATGCATTTCACTTTTAGATTATCAAAGGAGGGTTATATTGAAACAATGCACTGGAATGTGAATAAAGGCGACTTGCACAACGCAAATGGAGATATAATACAATGCGTTGACGCAGGTCATGATAATCTAGGAATTTATTGGCAATTTTATAATACTCCTAATGCATCAAATGATGCAATTCAACCTGGTATCCGATATAATGTTGAAGATGGATGGCTGGATGAGTATATGCCTGATCAAATGCCCGCGGAAGGTGTTTATGTTGAAAATTGTTTCATGCTGAAATGCAAGGGTGAATTACTTAAACTTCCATTTCACATTATGTTTCATATGAATGCCAACGGAGTATATACTGTTGAATTTATAAAACCTTAAGGAAAGGGTTTGTACATTACCATATAGGTACTGAAAATAATGAGGTTATCTCAATTAAATAGAGAGGCCTCTATTATTTTTGTAAGTCGTATTGTTCTCATGGCGGAGCCAGGGGAATAAATTACAACCTTTATAGTCTTGCCTCAAGAGTTCACCCTCATCTGGCTGTGATTGACGGTTTTGAGGGCATGGAAGGTAATGGGCCCAGGCTGGGAACTCCTGTTGACCACAGGATATGTGTAGCCAGTACTGACTGGTATGCGGCTGACAGGGTTTCTGTTGAGCTGATGGGTATTGATTTCGGAATTGTTGGCTGGCTTAATTATTGTGCCCAGACCGGTCTTGGCGAAGCCGATCTGAATAAAATTGATATTGTGGGTGAGAGAATAGCTGACCATATTAAGAAGTATAAACTTCATGAAAATATCGATCAGCAGTTAATCTGGATGAAACCTGTTGTATAAGTGCAATTCAGGACCCCGCTGTTAATATTTAATTCTTCACTTTTTGAGTAAGTGCTTCGCGGATAAGTTTTCTCAGTTCTAACTGCTTGTTCTCAACTGCTCTTCGTGATGCAGGACGGTAAAATTCCGCATATCTGCACTTGGCAAGGTTATATGACATA